>JAJBTL010000198.1:0-2266 GCA_020860865.1 Planctomycetota bacterium
GAGTGGTGTAGAAACGCCTGCCGGAACCGGCGGGCATGCCTGTTTCGTTCGGGATAGTGGCGAGGACGAGACGGCCAAGGGTGGTGGTGGCGCCGGTTGAATAGATGCCGTATATGGTGCCGTCGGTGGTGACTTCGAACTTGTCGAGGGTGCCCGGAGGCGACCCGTTCTGGGCGGCGAGGCTGACCGAGTTTTTCGTGGACGAACTGAAGGTCAAACCGCTGAAGTCCAAATCCTGCGTCTTGCCCGAATTCAACCCGTTCTGGATGGAGACGTGGATGGTGTCGTCGACACCCTGGTTGTCCAGGTTGACGACGATGCCGCCTGTCTCCGAGTAGTCGGACCCGCTGACGAAATTTCCCTCCGAATCGAAGCGGAACAACCCGGTGCCGACGTTCAGGCTCGATATCAGTTCGCCCGTCTCCGGATCGGCCTGCCAGGCGAAATCAGTGTCGTCGCCGCAGTCGGCATACCAACGCCAGGTGCTGAAGTTTGAATCCTCCTCCACCAGCGTCATGCGGACGGTGGCGGTGTGGGCGTTGCCGAGGGAGTCGTAGACCGTCACGCTGGCGGTGGCGGAACCGCCTTGCGCCGAAGAATATTCCGATTCGTTGGAAAACATCGACTTGTTCGTGGCGTTGTTGTAGGTGAACGAAATGTTCGAGAGGGCGTTGTCCGCGCCGAGGTTGGAGACCAGGGAAATGTTGAAACTGTCGGCCTGGACGGTGACGTATTCGCCCTTGGCGTCGTCCCACCGCTGGTAGCTTACCTGCGACACTCCCTGGCGGGTGAACGCGCCCGCCGTCTCCATCGGCGAATCGTAGGCGTCGGTCCCGCCATTTTCCTGACTGATCTGCGGCGGAACGTCGACCAGCCCCATGGCGCCGGTCTGGTCGGTACCCTGATTGGATGTGGATTTGGCCAGCGTGAGATCGGCGAGCGCCTCGTTGTAGGCGGCCTCGTCAAACGTGGCGCTGGCCGGGTCGCCGTCCGGGTAGTCGGCGGTGACTTCCGCACCAAACATGGCCGGAGTAATCGCCGCGCAGGCCGTACCCGGGTCGTCCACGTCGCCGGCCAGGAAGGTCATGAGGTGTCCCAGGGTGTACGACGCCTCGTAGTCGACGCTCTGCTGGCCGCTGATTGCTTCGGGACCGGGACGGTTGTATTCGAACGTCGCCGTCAACGAATCCTGACCCTTGTCGAAGGCTATGGTGATTTCGTCTCCGTCCCGGATATTGGCGAAGACCTGGCTCCATTTGCCGTTCGAATAGGCGTACAACTCCTCCAGCGGCGTATCCAGTGTGGCCGGATAGGTGTCGCCCGCCGTCGGCAGGTCGCTCACCGTCGACGGAACAACACCGTCGTTTTGGAATCCATCGGGCCAGACGGTCGCCAGGGAATCCGCGTCAATCTCCCCTTCACTCAGGGCGGCCATGGCCGAGAAGTCGCCGCCGTTCGCCTCGTAGAACCAGGCCGGATAGGTGTGCGAGTTTTCGACGGTGTAGGTCACGCCGTTGTAGGTCGTGGTCGATCCTTCGGCGAGGTAGGCCGGAACCTTTACGCCGTAGGCCTGCGACGTCTGGACATTGCCGCCGTTAATGGTGGATATCTCCTGGACCACGGGGATGTACCCGGCGGCGACGATGTCGTCGGTGGAGGCCGGGCTGTCGGCGAATCCGAGATCGGTTACGCTCGCCACGTCGCCGTCGGCGTCGATTGCATAGTAGGCCGCCGTCGGGACGACGCCGTCCGAATGGACGGTGACGCCCGAACCGGCGGGGACGCTCAGGCCATAGGCGTCCAGAAGATCCTGGGAGACGGAAAAACTCTTTTCCTCGAGGGCGTTCCAGGTGGTGTCGGTCGAGTCGTAGGCGGTGGACATCCACGACTGAAGATTGCTAACGGTGGGCGCGTTCGAGCCGAAAAGGTTGAGGCCGCTCGCGACCTTCTGGTTCGAATTGAGATTCCCGGCGAACGACACCGTCGAGGTTTTCGCCATGCCGCCGACAGAGCCGATGGGGATGACAAGGTTTTCAACCCGGCTGTCCTGCGGGATGGTCATGCTGCCGTCCGCATTCCGCACCGCCATCGTGCCCTGAACGTACAGGCCGCCGTTACTGGTGAGGTAGCCGTCCTCGTCCAGTTTGAAGTTCCCGGCCCGGGTGTAGGCGAGGCCCTGACCGTCGGAGACGACGAAAAACCCGTTTCCGTCGATGGCCATGTCGGTTGACGACGACGTGGACTCCAGCGTTCCCTGGGTGAAAAC
>JAJBTL010000198.1:2276-12170 GCA_020860865.1 Planctomycetota bacterium
TGGTCGTGGACGCGAGAGGTCCGTGTTTGTATTCTTGGTTGATGGAACCGTGCTGGGTGCGGAGGCCCATGGAAATGGGATTTATCGACCCTCTGTCACCGGTGGCCGACATGCCGCCGCGAACGGTTTGCTCAAGCATGGTGGCGAACTGGTAGACGCCTTTCTTGTAGCCGGTGGTGTTGATGTTGGCGAGGTTGTTTCCGAGGTTGTCCAGCGCCTTTTGGTGACTGGCGAGGCCGCTCACCGCGGTCGAGAGTGCATTGCAGAATCCCATGATGATTTCCTTTTTGGTAACCGGATGCGGGCGTGTTTTTACGCTTCTTCGGGCAGCGTCAGTTCGAGAACGGCGTCGTAGTAGAGGGAAGAGCCGTCCTCGAGGATGAGGGCCATGCCGTCTTCGCGGTCCTCGGCGCCGACGATGACGCCGGCGATTTCATTGCCCTTTTCATCAAGGCCGGCGGCTGTCAGCCCGACGAGATCACGGAGGGCGTCTTCGGCGTCCGGCGTCTTCGGTTCGCCCGAGAGACTCTCGACGTTGACGTACGTGCCGTCGAAAAGGATGAGGTAGACGTCGGTGCCGCTGAGTTCGGCGTTCGCGACGATGCCGGTGACGTGATCTCCCTCGGTCGATAGTCCGCTGACCGTCTGCCCAAGCATTCCCTGGGCCGCTTCGACTTTTTCACGGACGTCGTCCGGAAAGGTGTACCACGATTCGTCGGAGGTCGGTGCGCGCATGGAAGTGACCTGGTCCCAGGTGACCGACTCTCCGCCGTAGAGCTGGAGGGTGACCTTTCCGTCCACGACCCCGACCTTTTCCACAATGCCCCGAATCGGCTGGTAGGCGGAGTCGTAGCCGGCCTCGATCCACATGCCGACGGCATTCGTCGAGGCGGCGAGTTCGGCCGCGACGGAGGATTCGGCCGACGTCACGGCGGTGACGCTGTCCGCGTCGATGAGGGTGCCGTCGGGCAATTGGAGCTGGATGCCGTCTCCGGTTTGCAGGACCGCCGCAACCGTGCCGGTAATAAGTTCGCCCGTGTCGTCGGTCCCGACCACGTCCTTCCCGATCATCGCGGTAGCGGCTTGAAGCTGGCTGTCGGTCCGCATCAGGGTCAGCGTTTCATTCATGGACATTTGCAGTTCCAACGCTTCCAACTGGGCGAGCTGGCTGGTGAAGTCGGTGTCCTCCATGGGGCTGAGCGGATCCTGATTGGTGAGCTGTGCTATCAGGAGGGTCATGAAATCCAGATCGTTCCGGTCCGATGTGGAGGTGGTGGACGTTGATAGACCGGTGACCGCTGCGGAGGTCGAGGCGATAGTGTTGACGGACATGTTTTTACTCCCTGTTTTCTGGGAAAAGTTTCGTCGTCGTGTCCGTGACAAGGTTTTCTTCCGGCTCGGCCGAAAGGGTACGGGGGTGATCGGGTTCTGATTCCGGCTCGTGTTCTTCGCGTGAATCCTTCTTCAACTCCTTGGCTTTTTGGTAATACACGCCGCTCCGGTGAAGACCGAGAAGCGTCGCCTGACGGACAACGGAAATCTCGTCGTTCTCCGGGTCGACAATGTCCCGCCGCGAATGCAGGTCGAGGCAATTCGCCGCAGTTCTCCGCATCCATTCCTGCTCGGCGCGGAGTTCTTCAATACGCTGTTCGATGCGCCGGATGTCGGCGGTGACTTTCGGGTCCTGGCTTCCGTCCCGGAAGACCGACGCCATGTTTTTCTTGAGAAGCTGGCGCCAGGCATGAATGAGGGAGACGTGGAGGTCGAATGTACCGGCAATATCCGACGGGGAATAGCGCTCGCGGAGCGCCTCTATGGCGATACGAGACTTGAATTCTGCAGTGTGTTTTCTTTTGGCGCCCTTCATGTTCGGTCTCCTTGTACTCGTCGGCGGTATAATTTTCATGCGTCCGACGAGTTTTCAAAAAGCAACGCCGATGCCATGAAAAACGCAAAAAAGCCCCGCAAAAACCGGGTTTTTCGCATTACAAACATCAACAATCGAATCGGGCGAAAAATGGAGTGTGTCTACCGTTTGTTCGTGTAATGGGTGAAAGACATCCGGTTTTGGGACAGCGGCGGGAGAGATATTTTCACGCGGTGGTTGAAAACGGCTATAGTATGATAATCATATGGTGGGAGTGGAGGAGTGCGGCCGCGTCGAAATGATGTCCGCGGCGGCGTCCGGCATGTTGATGGATGGACGTAATCGATTGGACAGTTGGAGTGCCTCAGGTGATAACCGGGCAATTTTGCGAGGAATGTCCCGAATTGTGGGCGCCTTTTTTTTAGAAAAATGATCTTTCCGGCTGAAATTGACTAAAGTTTTGCCGTTGTACGACCGATACGGAATTATTTTCCCTTCGGCGGCATTTTTCTCCATCCGTTTTTTACTTTCGCGTCTTTTTTCGGTTACCACCGCCGGTTTTCGGCTATCTCTCTAGAGAGAGGCCCGTATGCGGAAGAAACACCCAGTTGCCGGAAGGGGAGCGCGAGACGGAGCGTATGGAGCGTCACCATCGAAGTCGACACTTTCAGTTGATCCGGTTGGACGACCGGTACCCAAGGCCACCCGCTTGCTATCACGGGATTACCAATGACCACGGCGATACTTCGTCACCACGAGACCGAACGACGCGAAATGAAAAAGGGGTGGATTACCATTGTAGAATCGAAACAGGAAGACGATCATGAAGTGATAGCGCGCTTTCAAAAAGGCGACGCGGCGGCGTACGACGAATTGATGCTTCGTTACCAGGACAGCGTGGCCGTGCATATGCGCCGTTTTTCGTCCGTTCCCGAGGTAGTCGAGGACTTGACGCAGATAGTTGTTATCAGGGCCTACCGGAGTCTGGACAACTATGAACCGCGCGCACCGTTCATAAGCTGGCTGCGCACCATCGCCAACCGCGTGGGATACGAGCATTGGCGCACCGAGGCGCGCCGGATAAAGTGCATACCGCTCCATGACCGGGATGAATTTCCGGCGGCGGACCACCATGCGGAAAACGACCTCACGGACGACAACGAAAAACGCTACAATGAATTAATGAAGGTCATGGACATGCTGAAACCCGCCGAACGCCAAACCCTCTATCTAATGTATGTGGACGGACTCAGCGTGGCGGAAACTGCCGCTACAATGGGCTGGAACGTGGCGATGACCAAAATGCGCGCCTATCGCGCCAGGAAAAAGTTGCGCGCAATAGTGACGCGGCAATTATGAGAATCGTATCTGTATCAAGGAGGATTATCATGGATGAAAAAGATTTTTTGGCGGAACTATCAGTGGTGAGCAGTCAGGTAAAACCGGCGGTCGGGGACGTTCGCGACCAGGTGTGGCGCCGTATCCATGCTGCCGACAATGGCGTTGTTCGGTTTGAAGAAACGGAAAAAGGCTACAACCGCTGGGTTTTTAAAATGGAGGTAACCGCGGCGTTGATGTTACTTGCCGCAGCGCCGTTCGCTTTTGGGGCCATAGTGTCGCTTCTCAGGGAGATGTACTGGAACGGCTCGATTCACACTCTTCTTTCCACTTTTTAGGTTCCGCTTCCGTCACGGAAAGAAGCAGCCACTGCTCGCATTGGATGACACGTTATGGCAGATTCCGTTCGTTACAGGGTTAGACGCCGGACCATCTTGATCGGTGTGATTATCTTCACCATGGGATTGGTCGGCGGCTGCCTTATCGGTATTTTCGGAATGCGGTATTTCTTCGAATATTTTAGACCTAGTCCGGAAAGAATGGCTCGTGACCGCGCCGATCGAATAGCCGCCGACTTAAATCTTGGGCCGGAACTGCGCAATGAAATCTATGAAGAAAATATCCGGCATTTCCTGCGCGTGAGAGAAAAACTGGAACAATTGCATGACATTCTCGACGACGAAGTCGAATCCTACGCCCTGACGGTGGGAGCGCTCATGCCGGACGACAGAACGCGTAATCGCTGGCTGCTTGTCTACCGTAAATATTTCCCCAAGGGACCGCCGCCGCCGCCACCGCCGCAGGGCTATACCGGGAACGCGAACACCGAGGCAGGACGTGAATAATATGTAGAAGGAAGGTAAGTTTTGAGTGGATGGATTTGCCTTTACTACCATTCCCTATGCCTTGCCAATTAAAGACATATTTATTAGCATCTACGACTTATTCTCCGAGAATAGTATCCGTAAATTTTTATAGATGCCCAATGGTTAAAAAAAAGGGGCGGCGACTGCGGCCGCCCCTTTTTATTACATGAGGATCCATATAAACACGATAATCCCAAGGATGGCGAGAACAATCTTTACCTCATCCTTGTCATCATTGTTTTCATGGTCCGCATTGCCGTCGCGGTCTTCTTCTGTGGACCTTGACGTGCTGACCGGCTCTCGCCCAGATGTGACGGACACGTTGTGTCATGACAGTTCCTTTCAAGTAGTAATTATAATATACTGGGAATGCGCCCCCGGCTAAGTCGCGCGGAGCCTGCGCTCTGGGAGAAGCCGGGATGGTGGCATGGCGCATCTTAGGAAAACGCGGTGCCCAGGAATAGTTCAGTAGCGGTCGACGTTGCTGTTTGGAATATCCGGAAGGTCTACCACTGTTCCAGCTACTCGGGCTTCCGTTGGGAAATGGCGGCAAAGAGAGAACGGGCGTTACGGAAGAGCCGGTGGAATTTGTACAGATGGAGTCGGGAAAAGGCGGACAGGCCGACATGGACGTGCATCCCGCCGTAATTATGCTCCGAAAATCGTCGTTGCCGAAGCTCCCGCAAGTAATTTTCAATTCCCTGTCGACCTTCATCCATTGCGTAGGCGAAGGTCTGGGGATGGAAAACTATCTCAAAGCCGTTGTTTATCGACCCATCCTGTTTGCACACGGCAGGGACCAGTTCCTTGACGGCTCGTGCTGTGTCGTGCTCCGTTACTGGTGTTTTCGACCTCCAGCTCGACACCCAGGAAAAATGAATCTACCTCGTGACGCTGCCCGTCGAGGCATGAGCGATGGTATATCCATGGCGGCTTACAAGTGTATTGGTGGATCGGTCGGTCGACATCGCGTTGCCTAACCCTGAAGCAGTCATCACAGAAATCCTCGTCTTCATCGTCATTAAGGTCCGACGCATTGAACAATTCGTTCTCACGATGCCCGGAACACGCCGCGACTTCGTAGAGAAGCCGCCGGTGCGGCGCACAGCCTTCCAGCAGTAGCTTGATTTCCTCTATTGTCATGGCGCGGCGGATTTTGACAGGTGTGGTGTCGAACTTGGCGATTTCCTCAATCGGATTCTCGGTGAGGAACTTCCGCTTTTTGCACCAGAGAATAGATGAGCGGAGACTTTCCACCCGGATCGAGACGGATTTCCCGCCCTTCCTACCAGTCATAAGCAACCGCGCATACCCTTCCCACTTTCGGCAGGATGCCGTACAGGTCGGTCAAGTGTTCTAGCTTCAATGCCTCTTCCATTCCAGCAGATGCCGCCGTTTCGTCATGCAATGCCTGGGAATCCACGGCATACCGCGCTTGCCGCCTTGCACCGCGCCCCACTCAAGGTATTCATCAACCACGCTCCATATCGGTCGCGAGTTCGTCTCGACGGGAACCGGGTGAATCCCGTTTTTGATTTCCCGTTCCCTCGCTTCCACCAAATCAGCCCGATTCTGTGCAAGCTGTCGGTTCTTCCCGAACTTATACGTCTTTACAACATGTCATCGAATACAATTTTAATCTTGCCGGTTTTATTCAATTCAGAAAGTCAAACCGTTCGAGAATTCGCACTCAATACAATTGCATACCGAAACTGGTCCATGGCATTGAACGCAGGTAGCGATAACACTTCCCCATAGACTACACTTTAAGTCCATATAGACAAACAATTTCCACAATCAATGCTTTTCACGATAGTTCCTGCGCAATTTTTATTTGGTAAATGACTTAATTTGTTTTACATTTATCCGTACATACATAAAACATATGTAGTCTTTTAGCCTAAGGAGAACCAATGTCTTCTGATTCGTATGCCTGGAAATCCAATGGTGAGTCCGATCCATACTTTATGCAGCGTCAAATGCAGAAACGGATGCAACGCAATCAACGTCTTGCTACGGAGTTGGCTCAGATGCGTAAGGTGGATATGGCCAACGAGAAAGTCCCAGCTTATTTGCGAAAAAAGCCCCCTATCGATTCGGCGGCTCCGACTGCGGCCGACAAACTGACAAGTCAGAAGCAAAGAATTGCACAGGCAAGAGCGCAGTATATGTAGGGAATTTAATTTGATGGATGGCAGGGCCGGAATGATTTTGACTTGAGAAATAAGCTTACTTTTCCGAGAAGGCTACTTGCGGATATTTCGCCTCTTTTTATCAAGGATTTTTTGCAGATCGGTTATCTGCTCTTCGGTCATATCGGCATCCCCAAGGAACTTGCCCAACAATTCACTCACATTATTTTGGTAGAAACTATCGAGAAAATTTCGGTTTTTGGTTTTGATCGCATCTTCCTTCTTGACTATTGCTCGATAGTGATAAATACGGGAATCATCCGGGTCAATGGCGTATGCAACCGCTTTTTTTGCTATGAGTCGACGCAAAAGCGTCTTGACTGTACGCATGGCAATATCACGCTCGCTCATAACGGAGTCGACTATTTCCGCAGCGGTTGCAGAACCATTCTGCCAAAGTACACGCATAATGGGCCATTCGGCTTCGGTAATATTCATTCGCTTTTCCACGAGAGTAGCCTTTTTTGCCTTATGTCAGTTCGGGCCAATGAGAGTCGGGGCCGCGCAGATCGCGCCTTTCAATCTCCTGGATTGTATGTCCAGGATCGGTGTAGGCACCGAATATCCCATATGTCCCATGGATTTCACTCATGAATTCCCGCTTGATGCCATTCTTTCCCCAATGAGTAAAGTTATGGGTTCGAACATACCTTATTGTCGCCCGCGAAGCAAAATGCTGCCATACCAACGTGGCCGTCAAAATTGCCACAAAGAGCACGCCGAAAATTATTCGGCGCCGTTTTCCTATCGCCACTCCGTTATCCAGTAGCTGCCCTATCCGATCTTTTATGTTCTGATAACCGGAAGCAAAACCGATCGTCATTCCGCATTGCAAGGCGGCTGTTTTCACAATAAGTCGTGAGTATTCCAGCGCATCGGCACCGTGGTTCACAACTACCTCCTGGTCACAAGCAAGTTCGAAGTCGTGGCGAATACACTGTACCGCTTTTCGGCAAATCGGATCGAACCAGAAACAGGCGCGCCACAACACCAAAACCAAAGAACGGAGAGAATCGCGCCTTTTCCAATGGGATAGCTCGTGCAAATAAATCCAGTATCGTTCCTCTGGCTTGAATCTTTCAGAGAAATCGGCGGGAACCAGAATAGATGGGCTCAGAATTCCCCATGATGCAACCTCGCGTCCTTTTTTCCGAGCTTTAATCTTGACCGAGTGCGTAATAAGGGCTGTGGAGCAGGCCCTGGCAACAGATTCGTCATCGCGGTAATCCGGACAACGAGACAATTCTCTCCGCACTCCCCAATATCCGATGGCGATAAGCGCCAGGTTGGCAGTAGCCCCCGACAGCCATACAAAAGCCAGCGCCAAAGGCCATTGGCGCCAAAGACCCGCTTTATATTGTAGTATTGAATAGGCATCCATAAGGAGGAAAACTACACTGTTACCAAAGGAGGTATACTGCATGGCAAAGGCCGCCACGATAAGCAAAGGGATGATACGGCTTCTATTCTTTTTGATCACCAGTCCGCACACAACCTGCAAACATGCCAGCGCCAGAAAAAGCACGGCGAATAAAAAGGAAAACACCAATAGCGAGTCGAACAAGGATAGCACATCTATCATCAACTTTTCGAAAACTGCTATGGCATACCGAATAGTCATGGATTGGTCTTCCACTGCCTTCATGATAAAAAACACAGATACCCTGCGCTTTGATATATACGCCAATTGACAAAAGACTTCAAGTGTAATCCACACCCCTTTATCACCGCCGTATCGGTGGGAAAGCGGGGCCGGCGCAGACCGGCGGTGAATTCGACGCCGCGTTTCTCTGTCACGGCGGTGATGACGTCCCACAAATTCTTGGGCGTAATGCCGGCCCGGCGGCAGGCTGACGTAAAAGGCGCTTTTCCTTTCGCGTTCCGTCACCGCCAGAACGGGTAATCCCGTCTTCATCGCCAAGGGCCAAGTCGAGAAGAACGGCTGAATAGGATTTAACCGTCAGCCGGTTGGCGGCGACTCTGCCCAACCCGGCCCATTCGGCATGGTAGTCGTGCTTTTGCTGGTTTATGGCGATATTTTCGAAAGAGGCATTTTATTCACATGTGATCTGACGGGTTGATACCGGCCAGAGTAAAATGGGTGGAAATATTCAATCACCGGTTAAGTCCTCCTCAGTCAACCGACGGTCCAGATTGTCATAGAGCTATAAGACTATAAATTTCAATGACAAATGTACACATACGCCCTCTTTTTCACTAAACGGACGTTAATTTTTTTCTGAAATTCTACGGAAAATGAAAAATTACACTTCCAAATTGTAGAGAAATATCGTATGGTAATACGAGTACAGTAAACCACAGCCCGATCCACTTCTGGTGACATTAGGGTATGTACAGCAGCACTCCTACCCCATGACATCAGACAAATGGAATACGATTTACAATGGACGCGGTTCCCGTGAGGACCATGTGTGCGCCCGCTGAAGTACGACGGAGTACTGTAACTCGCTCCGCCACATCGTCCACGTTGCCTCCTAACGTATATTCGGCAGCCCTTGCCTTACGTTAAAAAAATTGGACTTCCACAACAAGATTCAGAATTAATCAGCACCGCTCCGCCTTCGTTCATCACGACAGGAACACAGGCATGAAAACCCTTTATACCACCAGTGTACTCCTCATCATTATTCTGGCTTCGGCGTTTGTCGGGTATGGAATTTACCTCAACACAATCAGCGACAGCTACATCGCGGAGAGTTTGGCTCGGCGGGTGGTGAAAGTGCATTGCGCACCGGTGAAGATTCGCACCATCAACCCCGAAATCACCCTCGGCGGCATTAATCTTCAAACCGATCATATGGCCGACGTCATCAGCCAGATTGACGGCTCCCTTTCCGCCATACAGGTCGAACGCGGACAACGGGTGGAAATCGGCCAGACACTGTGCGAACTGGATAACGGCATCATTCCCCTCCTTATTTCCCGCTCCCGCGCCAATCTGAATAAGGCGAAGTCCGCTTATCTCCAGGCCAATAACATGCTGGAACGTCAGAGACGCCTCCGACAGGAAAAGGTCATTTCTCTCAGCGAATTCGAAGCCAGCGAAGCCGATTTCAAAGCCGCCGAGGCGGAGCTCGCGGCGTCGGAAGTCGGCCTGAAGGAATTGGAACAGCAATGGGAACACCGTAACGTCTCCGCGCCGGCCGCAGGAGACGTTCTTCTTGTGTACCATAAAGTCGGCAGTTATCTCCCGAAAGGGACGCCACTGATGCTGGTCGGCGATTTTTCAACCCTCTGGCTCCAGACGCTCATTCCCGGCCATCAAATGAACAACCTCCTGCCTTTGGAGGAGGAGTACGAACTGATTGTAGACCTGGAATACGATTCGAAGGCGTATTCCACCAAGTTCGCCGAGGGCTACGGCAGGAACGAGACTTTTACGATCGACGTGGTGGAGGTATCGCCGCCGATAACCGAACCGGCCTTTTACAGGCTTGTGTCATGGCGGATAGACAACAGCAAGAAAATCATGGAGCCGGGATTATACACGGATGCGATAATCCGTCGCCGCCAATCGGCGGACGTGCTGTCCATTCCCCTGGAAGCGCTTGACGGCAGGCCGGAGGGCAAGGTGCATGTGGTGGACGCGGACAACCGGTTGGCCCTCCGT
>JAJBTL010000204.1 GCA_020860865.1 Planctomycetota bacterium
GAGTTCATCGTTGTGGTAAGGTAGGGTTCCTGTGACGGTAAATTTATAGTGTCCAAGAGTTAGGTCCTGCCCGCCGAAGTGAGGCGGCGGGCCGCCCGGTTGTGTCGTGGTTATTCGCCAAGGGTGTTGTCGGCCAGATCCTCTTCCGCCAGTTTCTTCCGGTTCTCTTCGGCGAGGCCACGGATGGTGGCGAAGAACGGGGTATCCGGCAAACCGCCAATCATGTCGCCAAGAACAAGGACCGCTTCCTGGAGGTAGGCGTTTTCCTCGAGGTCGACGTTGTGGTTCTCTTCGCCCTTGAAATCGCGGAGATAGGTGGCGATGCCGTAGCGGAGTTCCTTCCTGACCAGATCCGGTTCGATGCGTTCCTTCGGGTACTTTTCCTGAAGCTGGGTCAGGAGCGACTCGAACTCGGGATAGGCGTACGGGTCCAGGTTGTCGAACTCCAGGAGGCGGCGGAACTCGTTTTCATAGCGCTGCCACCGGTCTTCTTCCTGGAGCCAGAAGGTGACGTCGTGGTGGTCGCGCATCTTCCAGCGGGCCTCGGCCTCGGCGACGGACAGGTCGTTTTCCGGCACCTTGTAATCGGGTTCGATGCCCTTTTCATGGATGCAGTCGCCGTCCGGCAGATAGTACTTGGCGACGGTCAGTTTTATCCGGGAGCGGTCGCGGGCGGCGTCGACGCCGATAAGTGACTGCACCGAACCCTTGCCGTAGGTCTTCCGGCCGATGAGGGGCGCCCGGTCGTGGTCCCGCATGGCACCGGCGACGATTTCGGCGGCGGACGCCGTACCCGGGTTCACCACCACCACCACCGGCTTCTGGTAGAACGGCCGGCCGGGGTTGGCGTAGTAGAAGGTCGGGCGGGAGAAGTTCCGCTTGCCCTTCGAGGAGACGATGGTTTTCCGTTCGCCAATGAACAGCTTGGCGACATCGACGCCGGAGACCATGACGCCGCCCGGGTTGTTCGATAGGTCGAGGATGATGCCCTTGGCGCCGTCCCGGTTCAGCTTGGCGAGGGCGTCCTTGACGAGGCCGGCGGTGCCTTTGACCCGGCGGTACGGGTCGCCGTCGTTGAAGGAATTGATCCTGATATAACCGATACTGCCCGGGAGCATCTGGTACTTGACGGACTGGATTTCAATAATGTCCCGGCGGACAGCGACCTCACGCGGTTCCTTCCAGGAACGGCGGTAGACGCGGAGGCGGACCGTGGTGTTGGCCGGGCCCTTGAGCAGCTTGATGATTTCATTCTGCTTCATGTCCTTGATTTCGGTGTCGTCAATCTTGTCGATAACGTCCATCGGCTGGAGGCCGGCCCGGAAGGCGGGTTTGTCGAACATGGGGGTAAGGATGGTAAAGCGGCCTTCCCGCATGCCAACCCAGGCGCCGATGCCGCCGTAGTTGGCCTTGAGTTGCGATTCGAATTCCTGATAGTCTTCCTCGTTCATGTAGTCGTTGAACTGATCGAGGGAGTAAAGGAGGGCCTGGGCGCTCGACTCGGCCAGTTGCCGGGGCTGGAGACGCTTGGCCTGGTCCTTGTCCTCTTCGTCGGCGGCGTAGAAGTTCCTGATTTTCTGGATTACTTCGGAAATGAGGAGAACGGTGAAGTCGTCGCGGCGGACCTCTTCGGCGACGCGGTTGTTGATGAGGAGAATGTTCTGGGCGCGTTCACCAATAATGCCCGGCGAATCGGCCAGTTTCCGCACTTCGTCCCGGAGTGATTGGAAGCGGTCGGTCTGGGCCAGGGCCAGGGTGGCTTCGGCCCGGGCCAGGCTGCTCTGGCCATTGACGCGGATATCCTCGAGGGCCTGATAGGCCTGGGGCCGGAAGGACAATTTCCACAGACTGTACGCCAGTTCGACCCGGAGCCGCTCCGGCGTGTTCGAGGCGCCGAGCATGATGCCGAGGCGGGCGGTGGCGTATTCGCCGCCCCATTTCCCGAGGATCTGCGCCGCTTCGAGGCGGCGGTCCATGGGGACGGCCTGGTCCATGGCGATTTTCTCGAGGCCGATAGTGCCTTCGCGCTGTTCGCCGAGGAGGAGGAGGGCGCCGGCGGCGGCCATCCGTTCCGGAACGGACCGGGCCTCGTCACTCACCGCCTGCACGACGGCCGGATCGATCTGGGCGTAGCCGTTCGCGTCATGACCGGTGACGCCGACCTCGGACAGCCGCTGCGCGGTCATCCACACCGGTTCCGCCTGGTTGACGGCCAGGCCTTCAAGGAGACGGCCGGCTTCGGAAGCACTGGCGGTGAAGGCGGAAACGGCCAGAACGCAGGCCAGGAGCGCCGTGGTAAATGCATTTCGTTTCATAATAACGGTATCCTTCGGAAAAACAGGACGCAATCCGGCAATGACGGCCCGCCGCGCATCCGGCCGGCGCCGACCCCGGGAGGAGAAAAACGTACCCGGTCCGCCAGCGCGCACGCGCCTCCAGGACCGGCACCTCGGTTTGAACCGTGAATCAACTTTTATCGATCAATTATTGACATCCGGAGGGCAAAGGCAAGCCGCTTCGCGGATTCGAAATCAAAATAACCACGCCGCGCCCATGTACGGGCAACACGGTCAATACGGGTAAAACATATAATACGTCTAATAAGTCTATCGGCCAAAGCGCCTGGACAGTTCATCCCAGCCAATACGGATGGCGGTCGGCCGGCCGTGGGGACAGGTCGGCATCTGGCCCCGGGAGAAAAACATGTCGAGAAGCCTGACCATTTCCTCTTCCGGCAGGGTCCGGCCGAGCAGGACGGACGACCGGCAGGCCAGGGAGGCGAGGAGCCCGTCCCGCGCCGCCTTTAATGTCTCGCCCGCTTCGCCGACATCGGCCAGGACCTGGCGGAGCAGGGTCTCCAGTTTGGCCGGCGGCACAAAGGCCGGCGCCGCCGTCACCCGCATCCGGTTCGGCTGGCCGATGGTGAATTCGAACCCGAATTCCGCCAGGGACGGCACCGCTTCCTCGGCCGCCGACGCTTCGGCCGGCGACAAGATCATCTCGAGCGGAATAAGGAGCGGCCTGGCGCTGCCGCCGCGACGGCGTTCCTCGGCCAGCCGGTCAAAATTCCACCGCTCATGGAGCGCGTGCGGATCGACAAGGAGGAGACCGTCCGGGCCGTCGACAAGGATATACTTGCCGCCGGCCTGTCCGAGTATCCGGTGCAAACCGGTCGGACCGACAGGGAGGGCCGCTTCGGAACCGGGTCCGGAAACTTCCGGCACGCGGTCCCCGGCCGCGTCCGGGGACCGCGTTCCTCCGCTCCGTGATTGACTGGTAATCTCTTCTTTGCTGTCAGCCGGAACCGGGCCATCCCCCTTGCCGGCGTTGCGTATTTTTTCCCTGACACTGGCCAAATCGACATCGGCCCAGGATCCGGCCCGCCCCCCGGACAGGTTCGACGGCAACGCAAGTGCTTTCTGCGGAACCGGTTCCGTATAACCGGGACCGGCCGGGGACGACTCGGCGGGTCGGATGGCCGGCACGCCCGTGGGTGCGGCGGAAATTCCCGTGACATTGGTCACCGTCGGCACCGACGCCACCTCGGCGAGGGCGTCCCGGATGGCGCGGCGGACGCCGCTAATGAGGACCGCCTCCTGCTCGAACCTGACCTCTTCCTTGGCCGGATGGGCGTTGACGTCGACCCGGGCCGGATCGACGATGAGGTTGATGACGGCAAAGGGGAAGCAGCGCGGCGGCAGTATGCCCTGGAAAGCGTCCGACACCGCCCGGGCCAGGCCGTAGTAGCGGATCCACCGGTTGTTAACGAGGAAATAGATGTCTTTCGAATTACGGCGGCTCTCCGGCGGCCGGGCAAACCAGCCGGTGACGCTGAGGCCGGGAGCGATGTCCCGTCCGAACTGGACAAGGCGGTCGGCGGTGCGGTCGCCGAACAGGTCGCGGACCCGTTCGAACTGGCTGGCGGCGGGCTGAAGCGCCATGGTCATCCGGTCGCCGGCCTGGAGGCGGAAGCCGACGGCGTGGTTCCCGAGGGCGAGGCGGGTGAGGACTTCGGCGGTGCGGGTGTTTTCGGACGAGGGGATTTTCAAAAACTTCCGCCTTGCCGGGGTATTGAAGAAAATGTCCCTGACCTCTATCCGGGTCCCTTTCCGTGGTGCCGACGGCGACACCCGGACGGCCCGGCCGCCTTCGACGAGGAGCTCGTGGCCGCTGGCGGCGCCCGGGAGGCAGGTGACGATGGCCATCCGGCTCACCGACCCGATACTCGGCAATGCTTCACCGCGGAACCCGAAGATGCGGATGCGGAAAATGTCGTCGACATCGCGGATTTTCGACGTGGCGTGGCGTTGCATCGAGGCGATGAGATCGTCCTCGTCCATGCCGTTCCCGTCGTCGGAGACGCGGATGAGGCGATGGCCGCCGTCCTCCAGTTCAACAGCCACATGGCTGGCGCCGGCGTCGACCGAGTTCTCGACCAGTTCCTTGACGACCGACGCCGGCCGTTCGATAACCTCGCCGGCGGCGATCTTATTCTGCACGGTGACGGGGAGTATGTGTATCTTTGCCATAACGTGATCTGTTCCAATACTACCGGGCGTAAGTGGGTGGATGCTTTCAGGCGTCGCCGTAGCGGGCGAACCATTCCCGGGCCGCGTCGAGGTCGTGCTTTACCTGGACCACCAAATCGTCGAGGCTGGAAAAATGCATCACGTCCCGGGTCTTGTGATAGAAGAAAATTTCCACCGATTTCCCGTAAACGTCCTGGTCGAAATCGAGGAGGTGGGTTTCTATAAGGAAATCCCGGAGCCCGGCGGCAATCTCCTGTTCGGTGGGCGGCCGGCCGATGTTGGTGATGGAATGGTATTCGACGCCGTCCATGACGGTTTTCGTCAGGTACACCGCCGGCGGCGGCCGCAGTTCGTGGAACGGATCCAGGTTGATGGTCGGGAAGCCAAGCTTGTGGCCGTGGCCCTGGCCGTGGACCACCATGCCCTGCACCGACACCCGGCGGCCAAGGTAGTCGGCGGCCAGGCCGAGGTTGCCGGCCTGTACGGCCAGGCGGACGGCGGTGGAACTGACGACCGAACCGTCCACGGTCAAGGGCGGCACGCCAATGACCCGGGTACCCCACGGCTTGGCCCATTCGCGGAGGGCCGGGATGGTGCCGTCGCGGCCGTTCCCGAACGACGCCGCTTCGCCAAGCACGACGGCGCCGGCGTTGAGGCGGCGGTGGAAAAATTCTTCGGCGAAGTCCATGCCGCTCTTTTCGGCGAACTCGGGGGTGAATGTCAGGAGCCACACCGCGTCGAGGCCGGCGGCGTCGAGGAGTTCGAGGCGTTTTTCCACGCTGCATATACCGGGAGGGGCGGCGCGGCCAAGGGCCTGCCGGGGATGCGGGGAATAGGTTATGGCCAGGGACGGGCCGCCGAAATCCTTCGCTATGGCGCCGAGTTCCGCCAGGATTTTCTGATGGCCCCGGTGGACGCCGTCGAAGACGCCCATCGTCACCGCCGGGCGGCGGTCGGCCAGGGGACATTCATTTCGTTGATCAAAGACGAGCATGTGTTTCCTTTTGCCATAGACAAGACGGTGGAGGAACGGCTTTTTCGTGCGTGGGCCGCGCCTCCACCGGTATCGAGCATGATATTAAAATGCGTCTCGCCGCGCCATACTTCGTCAAAATCGGCTCTCGGCATGTTTTTTGACCCTCACCGCCGGTCAAAAAACAAGCCTGCCGCCTCTTTTTCCTCGTCTGACACGACGATATACCAAAGCCACTTTGACTTTCGGGAGACGTCTATCCCAAGCCTGAAGCGCGCATGAAGGTTACAGGAGTAAAGAGCCGATTTTCCAGCGCGCTTCAGTATACACAATTTAATAACACGCTCTAAAAGCTGTTTCCTCACAGTTGTTGTCGCCGTATACTCGGGAATCACCGGTATCCGGCCGCTGCCTGTCGCCGTGTTTTTGTGAACGAACCGCCGGGCAGCCATGACACAAGTATAAGGGAATCCTCCCGGGCGGCAAGAAAGGCGCCGCCGGGAACCGTCATCCGCCGCGAGGACCGACGCCTCGCCCGGCCCCACGGAGAACGAATGTCGAATTTGACGCCAACCGACTTTATTGTCTGGTATGCGGTTTTTCTCTTTTCCACCACCTTCCACGAGGCGATGCACTCGTTTGTGTCCCACTATGGCGGCGACAACACCGCCCACGCCGGCGGCCAGGTGACCTTGAACCCGGTGCCGCACATGCGGCGGTCGCCATTCGGCATGGTGGTGGTGCCGATAATCACCTTTCTTCTCGCCCGGGGCGCCTACATGATCGGCTGGGCCTCGGCGCCGTTCAATCCGTATTGGGCGGCCCGCTATCCGAAACGGTCGTTCTGGATGTCCCTGGCCGGACCGCTGTCCCATGTGCCCCTCATTATCGTCTCGTTCGTCGCCATGTACATCGGCCTCAGAAACGGATTTTTCAATCCCGTCGGCTACGACGATTTCATGACCGGCATGTACCCGGTCGCCATGGGGGACGGGAACCTCTCCTGGGCCCTCGCCAAACTGGTCAACACCGCTTTTAAACTGAACCTCATCCTCTTCATCTTCAACCTCCTGCCGCTGCCGCCGCTGGACGGATCGGAAGTCTGGTACCTCCTGGTCAAACGGGAAGAGGACCGCCTCCGCTACCGCATGCTGTCGGCCCAATACTCCCTCGCCGGACTGATGCTCGCCTGGTGGCTGTTTCCGAAGATATATTACCCGGTCTTCTCGTTCTCCATGAACGCGTTGTACGGGATGCCGTTCTGAACACCTGACGAGCGCCCGATCATTTTCCCCATTTTTTCCCAATGAAATCCGCCGGAGCGCGTGAACGCCGGTACCGTGTCCCTGCGTCCTTCCGGGACCCGTCGTCCCGGAGGTGATCGCGCGGCATGCACGGCGCCGTTTTCTCCCATACCGGAACCGTCCCCACCCGGTCCCGGCCTGGAGATGACGCCGGCCTGGAGCATTTTAGAAACTTCGTACCTTCTAAAATGCTTTGCAAGGGGATTTCATGAGTATAGAAAGTTCGCAATCAAGCGTGACCTATGTCGGCACCGGGACCGGCACCGTCTTCCCGATACCCATGCGGGTTGACTCGAAGGCCGATCTGGCGGTGACCCTCCTGGACCCGGCGGGCGAGATCAGCCGCCTCGAAGAAGGCCGGGACTACCGGGTCGAATCGGTCGTGACCGACTACAGTGAACCGGAGCCGAAGGAAATCGTCCTGACGACGCCGCTCCGAGCCGACTGGCACCTGACCATCCGCCGGGTCGTACCCCTGACCCAGGAGCACACCCTCGGGAACCAGGGGGCGATTTTCCCGAAGACGATGGAACGCTCCCTCGACAAACTCACCATGATTGCCCAGCAACTCGACCGGGACAACCAGGAAACGCGGCAGCGCGTTACCCTGGCCGAGGAAGACCTGGACAGCCTCCTCGACCGCACCGCCGGCCTGGACAGCCGCCTCGACATGACGGAAGGCGATGTCGCCGGCCTGAAAGGCGACGCCACCGCCCTCAAGTCCAGCGTTGGCGGCCTGACCGGAACCGTCGACAGCCTCGGGTCAAGCGTGAGCAGCCTCGCTGGTTCGGTGACCACCGTCTCCACCCGGATGGACGGTTTGGCCGGCACGGTCGGCGGCCTCGACCGGACCGTCGCCGACCTGTCCGGAACGGTGCAGCGCGTCGCCGGCGAGGCACAGTCGGCCGGCGACGCCGTCGGCCTCGTGACGACGCGGGTCGACGGCATCGATGGCCGGGTCCGGGATTTGGAAGAGCGGGAGTGGGACGACGGCGGCCTCGGTGAGGAAATGACGGCCCGCCTCGGCACGGTTGAAACGCGGGTCGGCGATCTGGATAGTCGGGCCGGTGCACTGGAGACGACGGCGGAGTCCGTCCTCGCCCGAGCGGAAGATCTGGAAGAACGGGCCACCAGGCTCGAAACCGCGACCGGTTCGCTCCAGGGCGCGTCGGACAGCCTCGAGTCCCGCACCACCGCCCTCCTGACCACGACAGGCGATCACGCCTCGTCCATCGAAACATTGGAAACCGGCACCGCCGCCCTGAAGACGGCGAGTGAATCGCACGACCGAAAGATTCTCCGGCTCGAGGAACGCACCCAGGAAGTGGAGACGAAAACGAGCAGCCTCACCCTCCGGGTTCTCGAACTCGAATCCGGTGGCGGCGGCACCGATCCGGACGATCCGGGAAGCGGCGTCGGCAGCGCCGTTATCCAGGAAATCGACACCCGCCTCGGAGCCGTCGAAGGCGCCCTTACCGGCATCCGGACCGATCTGGAGGACGTCGACGGGCGGCACCAGGCCAGCATCACCACCCTGACGAACAACAAGGCCAACGTCGGCGCCGTGACCGATCTGACCAACCGCGTCGTCGTTCTCGAAACCGCTGAAAGCAGCCTGGCGGACCGCTTCGCCGCCAAGGCCGATGCCGGCACCGTCACCGCATTGACGACCCGGGTCGGGGACGTGGCGGATGATGTCGACGCCATCGGCACCCGGGTCGGGACGGTGGAGTCCGACGCCACCGCCCTTGCCGGCCGAGTCGGAGCGGTGGAGACGACGGCGGGGTCGGCCGCAACGGCGGTGGGGAATCTCCAGTCCGCCACAGGGACCCTCACGTCCCGTATCGAAAATGCGGAAAGCGCCGCCGTCACCCTCTCCGGCCGGGTGGACAAGAAGGCCGACGCCAGCGTCGTCACCTCCCTGACCGGCCGGGTCGGCAATGTCGAAATCCTCGCCGGTTCCCTTGACACCCGGACGCAATCCCTGGTCGAGAGGACCGGGACGTTGGAAAGCCGGGCCGATACCCTCACCACCAGCCTGTCCGCCAAGGCCGCGACCAGCACCGTCACCGCCCTCACCGGCCGCGTCGGCAACCTCGAAACCACCACGGGTACACTGTCCACCACCCTCCGGAACAAGGCGGACAGCGCCACCGTCGTCGCCATCGAGGAACGGGTGACCGAACTGGAAGCGAGCAGCGGCGGCGGCGGCGGCGGATCGACCGGCGGCGGGGACGACGGGTCGAGCCGGATACTGGCGACGAAGGATATGAAATTCTTCCTCCACGCCAGCGGTAACGACGCGAACAGCGGCCTGACCGCGACCAAGGTTATTAAGACCATCACCCGGCTCCAGGAGCTTCTCCACAGTTACGACTTCAACGGCTACGCCGTCACCGTGACCTTCGCCACCGGCGTCTACCCACAGACCCTCGTTCTCCACCCGAACAACACCCTGAACGCCAAATCGGTGACGATAATGAACACGACCTCGTCCCTCCCCACCATTGGGAGCGGCATGGAAAAGGGCATTGTCGTCAACAACGTCATCGCGCCGGGCGGCGTCATCCTGGTCAGTATGATTTTCGACAACAACACCATCGGCCTCCATGTCCTGAACAGCCGGGTGACGGCGACCGGCATCCTCGACTTCCGAAAAGTGAGCGGCCAGTGCATCCTGGTGGAACGCGGCGATGTCAGCCTCACCGGCACGCCGACCCTGTCCGACGCCACCCTGAACGGGAAAACGTATATACGGGCGACCGGCAAGAGCGTGGTGGTGGACTCGTCCGCGACCAAACTGACCGGGACGCCGGCCGTCGCCAAATTCTATGAAGCGGTGAACGGGTCATTCATCGACGCCAGCGGGTTTTCCTATACCGGGAGCGGCACCATCGGCACCCAGTTCACCGTCGGACCGGGCTCGAACATCTGGACGAACGGCCGGCGGTCGACGCATTTTCCGGCCAGTTCCAGTTCGGTGTCGACCAATGGCGGCGGGGTTTTATATTTAAAAAAAATCTCTCAGGAAAATTGTGAAACTGGGAAGGAGAAAAACTATGGGAGCGCTGCAAACCGGCATGGATCTGGCGAACTACTACTACACCACCAGATCGGATTCAAGCGGGACCAGTGTGTCCACCGACACCCTGATTGCCCAGGCGGCACGAAAAGAACTGGAAGCCGACGAGGCGTTGGCCGAGGGCAAACTGCTCCAAAGCGAAGCCGCCCTCGCCGGCCGCCGGGAGCGGGCCGGCCTGGTCAGTGACTACGCCGCCTCCGGCGTCAGGGTCGATTCCGGTTCGGCCGTGGAGGTGGTGGCGGATCGCGCCGCCTGGTCCGAGTACGACAGGCAGAAAATTGCCTACGAAGCCGAATACGAAAGCTGGGGCCTCCGCTACGACGCCGCCCTCCTCCGGCAGGAGGCCGGGAACGCCCAGGCCACCGCGAACGCTTCCGCCCAGGCCAACCGCTGGTCCGCCCACCTTGGCATGGCCCAGAAGCTTGGCGTGGTGGGCTGACGGTAGATACCCGTTTTTTTACGTTGTAAAAAAAAGGCAGGCCCTTTCGAGCCTGCCTTTCTTTGTCTTCCGTCGTGAGAAAGCCCTACCGTTCAATCAGCCAGTGAGACCGCACTGATTTTTAAATTTGGATTTCCTTGAGCATGGCGTCGAAATCAGGCACTTCCGGGATCTCGTTCCGCTTGGTCCAGAGGACCGATCCGTCGGCGTCGATGATGTAGTGCTGGCGGCCGGAGATGCCGGCCTTCTGGATGAAACAGCCAAGCTCCTGCGCCAGGCCGCCATGCGGCCAGAAGTCGGCGAGCATGATCAATTTCTTCAGGCCCATGGATTCGGCCCACGGTTTTTTCGAGTGCTGGTTGTCGACGCTGACGCCGATGGGGAGGAGGCCCTTCGCCATGAAGGCGTCGTGGCGCGCGTCCAGGTCCTTCATCTGGGTTGTGCAAATGCTGGTCCAGGCCAGGGGGTGGAAGGAGAGGAACAGCTTCTCCCGCCGGGCGGCGCCGAGGTGGAAATCGTTGTCGTTCTGGTCCTTCAAGGTGAGATCGGTGATCGCCATTGGTTGGTTCCTTTCAAAAGGAATGGGGGTGGCAGTGCCCCCACCATATCATATTGTTCCTGTCCGCGCCACCAGTCCCCTCCCCCTCGGCTCCTCTTTGGCCGCTCGCGGCTGTTCGTGAAAAACCGGCCACACCTACTCGAGGAACATTATCGCCTCCGGCGGCACCCGGAGATGGCCGGGAACGCCGTCAGCAGCGTACTTACTGTACTTGTACCAGAGGCGGTGGCGCTCCGGTTCGGTTGACTCGGCCGGCACGAATATGACGTTCCACTCGAAAACGTCTTCGTTCTGCTCGACGATGCGGACGGCGATAACGTTGTCCCCGCTTCCCTCTCCGGCCGGCACCGGCTGGAAGTCGTGGGCGCGGATGCCGGCATGGGTGGCCGTGTCCGGCACCGGATCGGCTGCGTTTAGGGTGACGCCCCAGTCGAGCGCGGTAAATGAATGGCTGCCGATCTTCCGGATGCGGCTGATGTTTTTACAGCCGGTGAGGGCGGCGACGGCGAGGCGGCGTGGATTTTGGAACAGCTCGCGGGTCGGGCCGAAGGCGAGGACGCGGCCGCCGTCGATGGCGAGGATGTGGGTGGCGAAGCGGTACGCCACGTCCCGGCTGTGGGTGACGAGGATGACGTCGTCCCGGTCACGGAGGAGATCGAGGAGTTGCAGCTCCATCCGTTCCCGGAGGTGGCTGTCGAGGGCGGAAAATGGTTCGTCAAGAAGCACCGCCTCCGGGTCGGCGGCAAGCATGCGGGCGGTGGCGACGCGCTGCTGTTGTCCGCCCGACAGTTGGTGCGGCAGGCGGTTCTCCATGCCGGCGAGGCCAAACCGTTCGAGATATTCGCCGGTGCGGGCGCGGCGTTCCTTTCCGGAACCGGCGAGGGCGACGGCGATGTTCCCGGCCACCGTCATGTTTGGGAACAGGGCGTAACTCTGGAACAGGTAGCCGACGCGGCGACGTTGCGGCGGCAGGTTTACCCGCGTGGCGGCGTCGAAGAGGACGCGGCCGTTCAGGACGATGGCGCCACGGTCCGGAATCTCGATTCCGGCCAGGCTTCGGAGGGTCATACTTTTGCCGCTTCCCGAAGCGCCGAGGATGCCGAGACGGCCAGTGTCCATACGGAAGCCGATGTCGAGGGTGAAATCGCGGCCGAAGTTTTTATTGATGTGAAGATCAATCGCCATCGGCGCCTCCCGGCCGCTGGCGCGGCGTCCGCCGGGAAAGGAAATAGTTCATCCCGGCGAGGACGAGGAAGGA
>JAJBTL010000079.1:0-1496 GCA_020860865.1 Planctomycetota bacterium
CCATACCCGCCAAGCCACCGAAAACCGCGCCCGCCGTTGCGTTGGCCCGGACCCACCGGACGATGCGCCCTTCCTCATCCGCGCCCATGGGATTGCCCCGGCCGAGCGCCAGGCGCTTCTCGCCGACGGCGCCGTCCTCGTCGACGCTACCTGCCCGCATATTTCACGAAGCCAACGGCTGGCCCGCGAGGCCGCCGATGCCGGCGCCTTCCTCGTGCTGGCCGGCGACCGGGACCACGCCGAGGTCAAGGCCGTCGCCGGCGCGGCGGACGGACACTGCCTCGTCGTGACCGACCAGGACGACCTCGTCGCCGTCCCGGACGACGCCGACGTCGTCCTGGTCGCCCAGACCACGTTTTCCGTCGCGCTGTTCGAAGCGATGGCGGCGGTGTTACAGGAACGGTTCCCAGGCTGCCGGGTGGTGGACACGATCTGCCGGGCCACCCACGACCGCCAGGACGAGGCCGCCCGCCTGTCCGGGAGCGTCGACGCGGTGGTGGTGGTCGGCGGCCGTAACAGCGCCAACACCCGGAGGCTGGCCGAGATTTCCGCCCGCCACGGGCGACCGGTCGTTGTCGTTGAGACGGAAGCGGAACTAGTGCCGGAGCGGTTTGCCGGCATGGACAAGGTGGCGGTGGTGTCTGGCGCCAGCACACCGGACTGGGTCATCGAGAAGGTACTCGACCGGCTCCGGGAATTTTAAGAGTTTGCGAGAGAACGAAACAACAACGCGGTCCGCGTTCGGAGGGGATCATGAAAATATTGGCCGGCATCGACGAGGCCGGACTCGGGCCGACCATCGGTCCGCTGGCGACGGCGTCGGCGGCTCTCCGGGTACCGGCGGATTGGGAACCGGAAACGCCGTGGGAGGAGCTGTCCGCCGCTGTGACCCGGACCTGGAAAAAAGGCGAGACACGCATCGCCGTCGCGGACAGTAAGGTCATTTACTCCACCGCCGGCTTGGCCGGGTTTGAGCGCGCCATCGGGGCGTTTTCTGCCTGCGCCGGAACAGCCGACCCGTGCGGTTGCCTGCGGGAAAAACTGCCTGACGCCGTCCATCCCTGCTATATCGGCGGGACGGTGAAGTTTCCGGCCTACGCCGAGGCGGAAGCGGTTTCGGAAGCGGAGGCGTTGCTCCGGACCGCATTGACCGCCGCCGGAGCCGCCGCCGCCCACCTTCGCGCCGCCCTCCTCTACGAACCGGAACTGAACAGCCGCTATGCGGACGGGCTGAACAAGAACGCGGCTCTCCTCATGGAAACCGGCCGCCACCTCCGGTCCCTCAACGAGGCGTTTCCTGACCTGCCGCTGTACGTTGTCGTGGACAAGCAGGGCGGGCGGAATGAGTACCTGCCCTATCTCGCCGACCTGTTTCCCGGCGCCTGGATTCAGGAAGAATTGTGCGGGCGCGACTGTTCCCGTTACCTGGTCCGGCGGCCGGGCGGCGACATGCATATCGCCTTTGTCGCCAAGGGCGATCGGAACTCGTTCGCCAC
>JAJBTL010000079.1:1506-2155 GCA_020860865.1 Planctomycetota bacterium
CGCCTGGTTTTTGAAAACGCCCCCCGGCGTCACGCCGACCGCCGGCTATCCGACCGAGGCCCAGCGCTGGCTACGGGAAGTCGGGACGGGACGCGAACTGCGGTTGGACCGTATCCTCCGCGAACGGTAACGCGACACGGCGCGGGAAAATGACGCGGTTCGGCCCGGTCCCTGAGGTATGGCGGTCGGCATACTGGCGCGTCTGGTGAACCGAATGGTGCGGCCCCGGTTTTCACGGGGGTTTGACGCGGTTACCGGATAGTTTTTCGTGGGGCGCTCTCCGTAGCGGGAGAGTTGCGACATCGCGTGAGGAACGGAGTTGTCTGTTCCGTAACGGAGTCTCGCACCCATGCCGACACCACACCGCCACCGATCCGGACGGGCCAGCGCCGGATCGATCATCGTCTTTATCCTTTCATTGATACTCGTCTTTGCATCCGGATCACTCAGTGCCGGTGATTCGACCGGTGCGTCGGATATAAATGAAGCCAGTCCATCGAACTCGATCGCCACAGACCTCGAAGCGTCAACATCATCGCCGACAAGCAACGCCGGTCCGGCCACCGGGCCGATTGCACCGGCCTCCGCCACGACCACGGCATCGACCGACGCGCCGGCGCCTGCCGCTCCGAATGCACCGTCAGTGGTG
>JAJBTL010000079.1:2165-3785 GCA_020860865.1 Planctomycetota bacterium
CCGCACGGCTGGAAGCGGCGGAAGCGGCACCGACATTGCCCGCGCCTGAACCACCGGCCGAGGAGCATCGTTCCGCCGTCGGCGAAATCGCCGAAGTCGTCGCCGCGTTGTCCGGCGGTGCGATTGGCGGGTCTGTCTCCGCTTCAACCGTTTCTCCCGCCACGGCCGCCACAGCGGCAACGTCAGCCGCTCCCGCCGCCGCAACGCCGGAGGCGGCGGAACAGGCGCGCTACCTCCGGGAGCGCGAACGTGAGCGGCAAACGCAACTGGCCCACGCCGAGGAACTGGTCCACAGTGCCGACGAACGCCTCCGGGAGTCTCTCCCATATCCGCTGAACCTCGTTTTCGGCGTGTCGTTTCTTGGCATCACGTTGTGGCGCTACCTGGCGGCACTGGCGGGGGTCGCTGTCGGCGTGGGCCTTCTCATGCTTCTCCGGCGGCATTTCCGCGCCTCCGACCTGCGGCTCAACCGGGAGAAAAGCCTCAAGGGCTGGCGGCTGGTGCGGGAGGTGTTTTTCCTCGCGCTCCGATCGTCGTCGACATTGTTTGTCATCGCCATTCTCCTCCGGGCGGTCAGTTCGTTTTTGGTGACGGAGTATCATCCGGACGTTATCTGGCTGTCGAATACACTTCTCTACCTGGTCGGGATAATTTACCTGTACACTTTGGTCGGGCTACTTGACCGGTATTACGGCGATTACATTTTTAAGAAGGACAACCGGCTGATGGAGACCTTGCGGCCGATTCTCCGGAAAATCATCCGCGTCCTCATCCTCGTCATCGCCGGGCTCCATGTTTATAACGACCTGACCGGCCGGACGGCGGTGTCGGTACTGGCCGGCCTCGGCATCGGCGGCATCGCCTTGGCGCTGGCGTCGCAGGAGACGTTGAAGAACCTTCTTGGTTTTGCCGCCATCGCCTTGGACAAGACATTTTATGTTGGGGACACGGTCCGTATCGACGAGTTCGAAGGTACGGTGGAACATGTCGGCATCCGCTCGCTCCGGCTCCGGACCTACGAAGGCCGGTCGGTGGTGATACCAAATTCGACCGCCATGGGCACGAATATCGTCAACCTGAACCGGGCGCCGTATATGCGCCGGGAGATGCTTCTCCGGCTCCACCCGAACAATCCGGGACCGAAGGTGGAAGAGGCCCTCGCCATCATGCGGGACGTCCTGGACGGCCATGACGGGAAAATCCCCGGACTGCCGCCGGTCGTTCGCTTCAGCGAGTACGAGCCGGCGCGGTTCGTCCTTCAGGGGATGTTCTGGTACGACGCGGGCAAGCCGTTTTTTTACGATGAAGCCAGCCGCATCAACCTCGAAGTGGCGAAACGGTTTTCCGCCGCCGGGATCGTTTTTGCCGAACGGTGAATCACGGAAGCAACGCTGCCACCGGGACAACGCCGCTCCGGGCAGACGCCGGGGCGGTGTTGTGTAGTTAACCGACATTTCTAAATTTTTGCCTCTCCATGCCACATTTGGCCGCTATTGTCAAAATTATTTTTAGCTGTCGTTTGACTAACAAATTTTTTGAGCTATAGTGCCAATAGACCTATGCATACAATCATCGGGCTTTTCGCGACCTGTGCCACCGCCATCACGCTTCCTCGTGTCC
>JAJBTL010000079.1:3795-5799 GCA_020860865.1 Planctomycetota bacterium
TACTGAAAAAAAGTTTTTATCCTGACCACCTTGGAAGGCGTCGGGAAAATACAGCTAAATAATTTTTAGGAGGCTTGGTATGGGTAAATACGGTATTCGCAGGGCGATTATGGCCGTCGTCCTTTCCTGTTTCACAGTCATGGCCGCCGCCACCGCCGCCGACGGCTATAAAATCGGCTGGTCCACCATTTACCTGACGCCGTCGTGGATGCAGCAAACCAAGCGGATGATGGAGGACCGCATCGCCTACTGGAAGGACCAGGGCGTCGTCTCCGAATTCTATATCGCCAACGCCAACGGCGATTCCACCCAGCAAATTGCCCACATCGACAACCTCGTCTCGCAGGGGTACGACGCCATCATCGTCGTCGCCGGTTCGTCGACGGCTCTCAACAACGTCATTGAAAAGGCCCACGACAAGGGCGTCGTCATCCTGAACTTTGACTCCCTCGTCACCACGGACAAGGTGACCAGCAAGATCAACACCTCCCAGTTCGAATGGGGCGAAAAATGCGCCGAATGGATTGCCGAAAAAATCGGCGGCTCCGGCGAAGTCATCATCTTCAACGGCCCGGCCGGCGTCGCCGTCGCGGACGAACGGCGGAACGGCGCCCTCGCCGCCCTCGAGAAGTATCCGGACATCACCATCGCCACCGAACTGTTCTGCGAATACAACGAAGGCCCGGCCATGGGCATGATCCGGCCCGCCCTCACCGCCAACCCGGACGTCAAGGGCATCATCTCCCTCGGCGGCGCCTTCTCCTCGGCGTCCCTCAAGGCGATTCAGCAGATGGGCTTCGACCTCATCCCGATTACCGGCGAAAACTACAACGCCTTCCTGAAGGAATGGGCCAAGGCCAAGGACGACGGCTTCTCCTCGTTCTGCGTCGGCCAGCCGAACTGGATGGGTGTCCTCTCCATCGACCAGGCCATCCGGAAGCTTCAGGGCCAGGACGTCGACGCCGAAGTCATTGTCCCGCTCCCCATTATCGACGATTCGAACCTGTCCGATTTCGTCCCGAACGACTTCCCGGACGACGGCTTCCCGATCAAGGACATCGACCAGCAGCAGATCGACGAATACCTGAAACCCCAGTCCTGACCCACCACCACAACCGGAACGACGGGCCGCCCGCCACGGCGTTGGCGGCCGTCGTTCCGGGATTTTTTTCCCGAGGCGGTTCTCATGAATGAATCCGATGTGTTCCTCAAAATCGACGCGGTGTCAAAGTCGTTTTCCGGGAATCTCGTTCTCCGGCCGTTTTCCCTCGATGTCAGGCCGGGCGAGTTCCATGCCCTCATCGGCGAAAACGGCGCCGGCAAGTCGACCATGATCAACCTCGTCACCGGCGTCTACGAGCCGGACGGCGGCAGCCTCGTCGTCGAAGGCCGGAGCTACTCCCGGATGACGCCGTCCCTCGCCAAAAGCCTCGGCATCCACGCCGTCCACCAGGAACTGAGCCTGAACCGTCACCTCACCGTGACGGAAAATATCTTCCTCGGCGACGAACCGCTCCGGAACGGCCTGTTCCGGGACAAACGCCGCATGCGCCGGGAGGCGCGGGAGCTCCTCCGCACCGTCGGCCTGGACGACGTCGACCCGGATGCCGATGTCGGCAGTTTGCCACTATCCGATCAGCAGCTTCTCGAGTTCAGCAAGGCTGTCTACAAGAAACCGCGTCTCCTTATCCTCGATGAAGCGACGTCGGCCTTGAACACGGAACAGGTGGAAACGCTCTTCAACCGTCTGAAGGATCTGAAGTCGACCGGCTTGTCCGTCATCTTTATTTCGCACCGCCTGCACGAACTATACCAGCTCTGCGACATCATGACCGTTCTGAAGGACGGCGAACTCATCACCACCGAACCGATGGGCGACTTCGACCAGGACCGGCTTGTCTCCCTCATGACCGGCCGAAGCATTGTCGATCTGTTTCCGCCGAAACGGACCGCGCCCGCCAGCGGCGACGAGGCCATGCGCCTCGAGAACGTCTCCACCCGCCA
>JAJBTL010000079.1:5809-11723 GCA_020860865.1 Planctomycetota bacterium
ACCTCTCCGGCATCAACCTCTCGGTCCGGAAAGGGGAAATCCTCGGTATCGGCGGCCTGGCCGGGCAAGGTCAACAGCCGCTTATGGAATGCCTGTTCGGGGTCGAACCGGTGCGGAGCGGGCGCGTCCTCATGGACGGGCGGGAAGTCCGCCTGAGCGGTCCGCAGGGCGCGATGGATCTCGGCATCGCCTATATTCCGGCCGAACGGAAAACGCAGGGGCTGTTTGTCAGCCATTCGAATCGTTTCAACATGTCGTTCGCGAGACTCAAATCCATCAGCAGCCGCTTCGGGACGATAAGCTCCCGGGTCGAGCGGCGGGACAACATGGAGCAGGTGGAACGGTTGTCCATCAAGCTCCGGAACCTGGCCCAGGCGGTCGGCGAACTGTCCGGCGGCAACCAGCAGAAGGTGGTGCTGGCGAAATGGCTCCTCCGGAAGCCCCGCGTTCTTCTCCTCAACGAACCGACGCGCGGCATCGACATCGGCACCAAGAAACAGATTTACGAACTCCTCGCCGATCTGGCGAAGGACGGCGTCGCCATTGTCATGATTTCGTCCGACACGCTTGAACTCATCGGCCTCTGCGACCGGGTGGCGGTCATGTATGAAAACGCCATCAATACCGAATTGTCCTCCGGGGAACTGAGCGAAGAATCGCTTGTCCACGCCTCGGTGTTCCAGAAGGAGGCGACAACGAAATGAACCTCTCCTTTCTCCCGCCGGCCCACCGGAAGCTGTTGTCCATTTACATTCTCGTCGCCGTGTTCGTGGCGGTGAACTTTTACCTCGACCCGATGGTGTTCCGGTCGTGGGACCGGTTCTGCACCCTCAGTCTCCAGTTCGCCCCCTCATGATCTGCGCCATGGCCCAGGCCTCGGTGATGCTCACCGGCGGCATCGACCTGTCCCTCGGCGTCACCCTGTCCATGATGACCGCCATCCTCGCCACCACCATGGGTTCCGGGCCGGGCGGCATCCTCTTCGCCGTCGCCCTTGCCCTGGCGGCGGGGGTCGGCGTCGGGCTGGTGATGGGAAGCGTCATCACCTTCGGACGGCTGCCGGCGATTATCGTTACCCTGGCGTTCTCCTATGTGTGGAAAGGAGTCGCCCTCTATATCCTGCCGGTGCCGGGCGGGAATATTCCGGCCAGCTTTTCCCGGTTCATGTCCGGGGCGGACGGGATACCGGGCGCGGCCATCACCGTCGTCCTCTGCCTCATTGGCTGGAAATTATTCAAAAACACCCGGGCCGGGCTCGCCCTCTACGCCACCGGCGACAACGCGAAAGCGGCCTACGCGAACGGCGTCAATATCGTCACCGCCCGCATTAGCGCCTATGTCGTGTCCGGCCTCCTTATGGCCGTCGCCGGAATGCTCCTTGTCGCGCAGATGGGCTCCGGCGACCCGAACGTCGGCCTGCCGTACCAGATGAACTCCATCGCGGCGGCGGTCCTTGGCGGGGTCAGTTTCCTCGGCGGCGTCGGGCAGATGAAAGGGGCGGTGTTCGGCGCCTTCATCATCACGTCCCTCATAAACATCCTGTTTTTCTCGGGAATATCGGCGTTTTACCAGTACATCGTCCAGGGCGGCATCCTCATCGTCGCCATCGGCATCAAGGCCATCGGCTACTATCGTAACGGCGGGGAGGAATAGTCATGTCTGAAAACAGCCTCCTGGCGAAGTTGAAAAATCCCACCGTCGTCGCCTTTGTCGTCATGGTGCTGGCCTGGTTTGCGTCGGCGATGCTTATCCGGAATTTCAACACGCTCCGCTACAACCTCAGTTTTATCCATAACGCCGCCTTCCTTGGCATCATCGTCATCGGGCAGGCCATTGTCGTCATTTCAGGCGGCATCGACATGTCTGTCTCGTCCGTCGTCACCATGTCGTCGGTCATTGCCAGCGCTTGTATCCAGGCCGGGATGGGCACGCCGACCGCCATCGCCCTCGCGCTCCTCGCCTCCCTCGCCGTCGGCGCCTTCAACGCCACCGGCATCACCTGGCTGCGGATACCGCCGATTATCATGTCCATCGCCACGATAAGTATTATCGAGGGCGTCCTCCTCATCGCCACCAACGGCACGCCGCCGTCCGGCGTCACCGCCTTTATTTCCGGGCTGTCGAACGGGCGGATGATCTGGCGGATTCCGAACGCGGTCGTCGTCTACGTTGTTCTTGTGTCGGTCGCCATCTGGTTCATGATGTTTTCCCGCTGGGGCCGGGCGGTCTACGCCATCGGCACCAACGAACGCGCCGCCTGGCTGTCCGGCGTCGGCATCAATAAGATGAAATACCTCATCTACTGCCTGTCGTCCCTCGCCGCCGGTGTCGCCGGCATCCTCGTCCTCGGCTATATGGGCAGCACCTACCTGACAATCGGCACCCAGTACCAACTGTTCTCCATCGCCGCCACCGTCATCGGCGGGATATCCATCATCGGCGGCAAAGGCAATTTCGCCGGCGTCATCGCCGGGACGTTCCTTATTGAAATCATCCGGAACGCCCTCATCGTCACGAAGATTTCACCGGCGGGACGGGAGTTGTTCCAGGGGCTTCTCATCCTCATCGTCATCCTCGCTTACGGGCGGGAGAAAAAGCAACGGTAGCGTCACGGGTAACCAGCGTCATAAAAAGGGAACGCGTCGTCATGATTGACACCGGCATGTTTGTCTATCCCTGGGATATCCCCGACGTCGGGGACTTCGCCCGGGACTACGCCGCGACCGGCCTGAACGCGGTGGCACCGGCGTTGTCGTATCATCACGGCAACGTCCTCCAGGCCAGGACCGGTCGGGTCGGGCGCATCGACCAGGCGGCGGTGGCGTTCACGCCGAACCCGGCCTTGTACCGCGACGTCGTCCCGGCCGTGCACCGGGAGGCGGCCGACCGTGGCGTCGTCGCCGGAATTCGGGACTGGTGCCGGGAGACGGGACGGCACTTCTCCGCCTGGACAGTCTACCTCCACAATTCGACCATCGGCGCGGCGCGGCCGGACCTCTGTGTCGAGAACCACGCGGGCGACCGCTACCGGCACGCCCTTTGTCCGGCCAACCCGGAGGTGCGGCAGTACGCGCTCGGCCTGACCCGGGACATTCTCGACCAGTTCCAACCGGACAGTCTGCTCGCTGAATCGGCGACGTACCGGACCGCCCTCCACGGCGACCACCACGAGATCGCCAATACCCGGATCGGCACAGCGGCAATGTGGCTGTTGTCCCTGTGTTTTTGTCCGCACTGTCTCGAGAAGACGGCGGCGGAGCGGCCGGATCTCGATGTCGAGAAGGCGCGGACGTTGTGCGGATGGCTTCTCGTCGATCTACTGAACCGGGAAACTGCCATCCACGGAAACGACATGGCGCAAGTTGCCAGCCTGTTCCTGGAATATCCCGAAATCCACCAGTACCAGCGTGAACGGCAGCGGCGGGTGACTGAATTCATCGCCGACATCAGGACGGCGGCGCATTCCCGTTCGGTGAACTTCCGCGTTTTTCCGAGTTCGACGCCGTTTGAACTGTGCGCCTCGTTTTTGGAAGGCTACTCGTTCCGGGACAACGCCGGTGCGGCTGACGTCCTGGTTCCCCTCCTGTACAGCCCGGGCGAGACGTTCCCGCTGGTCCGGAACACGATTCGCCCGCGCGACGCGACGACGCCGCTCGGCATGGTCCTGACCCTCCACCCGGCGCGGTATCCGGGCCGGGCCGACTTCCTGGGCGCTGTCCGGGAGGCGGTGGCGGACGGGGAAAAACCGCGATGCGTCTATGTCTACAACTATTCCCTGGCATCGCGGGAACGGCTGTCGTGGCTTCCGGAAGCGGTGCGGATACTCGAGGCGGCGGACACGGCCGGGGACGGAGCGGGCAATGCGGATTTGTGAAAACATCGTCGTCATCGCCGGCACCGTCAACGGCACGGCACTCAGTCACGGCATCGACGCCAATGTCTACCTCGTCGATTGTCACGACGGCTATGTCCTCATCGACTGCGGCGGCGGCCTCGACACGCATCGCATCGCGGACAACCTTGCCACCGCCGGTTACACGCCGGACCAGTGCCGACGGATACTCCTGACCCACGCCCACGCCGATCACGCGGCGGGCGCGGCCTGGCTCCACGGCGTTACCGGCGCGCCGGTGCATGCCCTGCCGGAAGCGGCCCGCGCCCTCCGGGACGGCGACCGTCAGGCGATATCCCTGGACGTCGCCATCGCCGCCGGGGTTTACCCGGAAGGATTCGCCTTTCCGGCCTGTCCGGCCGAGGAACTGGCGGACGGGGATTCGTTCCGCATCGGGGACATAGTCTTTAATGTCGTCGCGACGCCGGGCCATTGCAGCGGCCACGCCGCCTTCCTGGCAGAAATGGACGGGCGCCGGGTGTTGTTTGCCGGGGATGCAGTGTTTCCCGGCGGGAAAATCGCTGTCCAGCCGATATGGGATTGTTCGCCGTTTGCCTATGCCGGGTCCATGGCGAAGCTGGCGGCGCTCCGGGTCGACGCCATGATTCCGTCGCACCATGGCTGGAACCTGACCAGCGGTCACGAAGACATCGCGGCGGCGGCGGCGGTCTTCGCCCGGCTGGGAGTTCCGGAAAATGCGTGAAGACGGTGCGATGGTGTCGTCGCCCTGTCGAATGAGTGAATAATCGGGGATTTGTGTACCGCAAACCGCCGCGTTTGTTTGAAGGCAAGGCATGGCCATGAACAACATCAATGAAGAATTCGACAACCTGAACCGCATTCTCAAAATGCTTGCCGCCCAATTCGGCAACAACTCCGAGTTCATACTCCACGACCTCAGGCGTGAGTACGAACACACCATCGTCGCCATCGAGAACAATTCGATAACCGGCCGCCAGGTCGGCGACGGCGGCACCAACCTCGGCCTCGAAGTGCTCCGGCACCCGCCGAACGCGGACGGCGATCTGTTCAACTATGTGTCGAAAACCGAGGACGGGCGGCTGCTCCGCTCCTCCACCATGTACTTCCGGGACGCCGACGGCAACGTCATCGGCTCCCTCTGCATCAACACGGACATCACCGACTACGTCAACATGCAGACCACGCTCCAGGACCTCGCCATGTTCCCGGCCACCACCGACGTGAAGGAGGTCTTTACCAAGAACGTCGGCGATCTCCTCGAATACCTTATTGAACAAAGCCGGAAAATCGTCGACAAGCCGGGCCGGGATATGACCAAGGACGAAAAGGTCAAGGTCGTCCAATACCTCGATGAAAAGGGCTTTTTCCTCATCACCCGGGCCGGCGACCGCGTCTGCGAATACCTGGATATTTCGAAATTCACCCTGTATAAATATCTCGGCGCCATTCGCGGTAACGGCGATTGTCCGCCGGCCGACGCGTCCTGATGTGAATGGAAGCAGTACTTTTGAAAAACACTCCGCTCCGGTTGACTCCGGCGCGGCACTCTGGAAAAACCGCTCCGCACAGAAAGGAAACACCACATGACTCCTGAAGAAAAAATCGCCAGCCTTGGCATCGACCTCCCGACGCCGCCGTCCCCGATTGCCAATTATGTCCCGGCCAAACGCTTCGCCGGCAACCTGGTCTATGTCTCCGGACAAGGCCCGATCATCAACGGCAAACAGCTTTTCACCGGCAAGGTCGGCGCCGAAGTGACCCAGGAACAGGGCTACGAAGCGGCCCGGGCCTGCGGCATCAACATCCTCGCCCAGTTGAAAGTGCTCCTTGGCGATCTCGGCAAGGTCAAGTCCGTCGTCCACGTCAAAGGCTTTGTCGCCTCCGCCGTCACCTTCACCAATCAGCCCGCCGTCATCAACGGCACCTCCGACCTCATGGTCGAAGTGTTCGGCGAAGCCGGCAAGCACAGCCGCTGCGCCCTCGGCACGAACGTCCTGCCGACCGACGTCCCGGTCGAGGTCGAGGCCTTCTTCGAGGTGG
>JAJBTL010000079.1:11733-12124 GCA_020860865.1 Planctomycetota bacterium
AGGGGCTCGGGATGGAGACGTCGTTGCAGAGTGTCGCGCCGGGACGGGCGAACCTCATCGCCACCCGGCGCGGCGGTCCCGGGCCGGAGATTGTCCTGTCCGGACATCTCGACGTCGTCCATGCCGACGCCGCCCGCTGGACCGGCGATCCGTTTGTCCTTCGCCGCGAGGGCGGACGGTATTACGGCCGGGGAGTTGTCGACATGAAAGGCGCCATCGCGTCGATGGTGGCGGCGGTGCGGGATTTTCTTGACGGAAACGGCGGCGACTTCGCCGGGACGGTCAGCCTGGTTTTTGTCGCGGACGAGGAACTGACCACCCTCGGGACGCGGGGCTATGTCGCCTCCGGCGCCCGTCCGGACGCGGGCGGTATCGGGGAGCCTACCGGGAT
>JAJBTL010000400.1 GCA_020860865.1 Planctomycetota bacterium
CCTCCACCGCCAGTGTTACCGCCAGCGCTACCACCGCCGCCGCCGCCAAGCCCGCCGCCACCGGCACTGCTCGCACAACCGCCGCCGCCGCCGCCGCCGCCGCCGCCGCCTCCCCCAGAACCATACGGGTCATAGTAATCCCCACCATTACCGGCAGCGGTAAGGATAGGCGTGGCTGCCTGAACGGCAGTCAGTCCGGACAGGAGCGGCGTCAAGACCAGCGTCAAAACGGCTGCCAGGAGAGTTTGCCGCAATGTTTTGGAACTCCGCCGCCACGCGAAAGGATTGTTCATTTCGGTGTGCCGCATGATATTACCCCTATTTGAAAAAGTGACGAGTGTGTCCTCACCAGACCTATCCGCATGCCTCCACGGCGACCCGGTTTACGCGTCGCATCCCGTGGTGCCCGAGGCCGGTTTGGAATCCGATTTACCTACATCGTGTATCGTTTTATTTCTGATTCGATATCTCTCTATACCGGGACAGATGCTTTCGAGCCGATAACCGGCGAAATCCATGCCCGGCCAGACCGTGCCGGTCTTGCCGGCGCTGGACTTTCGTTTGGGTTTTTCGTGGCTGTTGGACAATTTCTTTTTCATCATGCATCCCTTTTTGTCCTTAAATTATGGCTATTTGGGAAAAAGAGATAAGTACCGAATGGTAGTAGATGGCTATAAAATCGTTCCGAGGCAAACCGGTCGTTTATGGAATTGCGTGGAATGGATAGAGTTACCATTTATAAGGCGAGGCAGGAATTAATCTTTTTTTGCGGGTAAATCGGGAAAAAGTCGGGGTAAAACTTCTCCACGCTTGTAGAAATGGCGGGCAAAACCATGGTTTAATCGTCAATAGTACCATTTCGTACACCATAGCTTCCGGCAGAGTATCTCTTTTCGTAGCAAGTAATTATACGAATGATAAATTTCGTGGAAAAAATCGTATCCTCTGGCTGTAGCATCTCGACTAAACTGAAAGAATCGGGTATACTATTCGTACATAACCAAATGCATGTCTGGCAGTTCACCGGTATCCCATCATGGTAACCGCTATATAGAGTAGCATATTTTATAGTCATTTTAAACATCTCTGCGATCGAGCAGAGCAGGGTGGTATCGTCGTTGTCACCGGAGCGATGGTGACACTGTCATCCTGATTCTCAAGGAAACGTATAAACGTGATAACCATAATGAAAAATTCGGGAGGGGGAAATGCCTGATATGCGGTACATGCCCGCCGACGGGAGTACCTTGCTGTCAGGCGAGGGCGAGGACAAACCGGTCCATGTCGTCCGCCGGGCGACAGCGGCGGCGGCTTCGTCGTTCCATACAGCCATCCTGCCCGGCTGCGGACTGCTGATGAGCACGCTCATCACCTATACCGGGTTTGTTTCCCACAACCTCCGCTCAACCGGGACCGGGCGGACGTTTTATATGGCGATTTTAATACCCGGCGCCGCCGTTCTGGGCGGGGCGCTGTTTACCCGGGTGCTCGATTGGGCGCACGGGTCGGCGTCACCCGGTCAGGCGCTGTGGCGGAAATCCATTCTCGCCCTGTGGCTTCTCAGTTCCCTGATTACCGTCGCGCCCGGATTCAACCTCTTTATTACAAGTGAACCGTTGCGCTGCGCCGCCGGTGTCTGTATAGGCTTGGGCGTGGCGCCGGCCTATCATCTTTTTTTCTCCCGGTTCCCCCGGGCCTGGCGGGGAAGATGGTTCGGCATCAGCACGGCGGCGGGCATCCTCTGTTGGAGCATCATGCTGCAAATCGTCTGGGCCTGGCCGGTCGGCGCGGATGCCGCATATCATCCAATCCAACTGCATGTGTACATACTCCATACCGCCTTCATCGCCGTCCTCGCCGGTATTACTCTCAATGCGTTCCTCCGCCATTATCCCGCGTCCGAACCCGGTCGGCGCGAAACGCCCGGAGTACGTGCCGCGCCGGCGTCGGGCGCGCGCCTGCTTATCGTCATGGCTGTCGTCCTGTACACGATGAACGGTGTGCTTGGCGTGCGATTGTCGCCGGTCATTCCCGGCCTGAACGGCATGTTCCTGCCTATTTTTTCCTGTATGGTCATGGCGAGCGGCGCGCCCTTGGCGGGCTGGCTGACAGACAAGAACCCGGCGTTTTTCTTCCGGAACGTGGTGCCGGTATGCTGCGGTGTTTTTCTTCTCGTGCCGTCGCTGGCGGCGCTCGGCTACACCAACCGGTTATACGCCGTCCTCCTGCCGATAGGCGCGACGGCGCAGTTGGCCATTTTCGCCATGTGCACCGTGTCGTTGGCGGCGCTGGCGCCCAGCATGGGCAAGGCGGTGTTTTTCACCACTTGCCTCTATGCCATGCGGGGGATTTCGCCCGTGGTGATGGCGTTATGGAACAAGGTGTTTGAAGCGGGGACGGGAACCACCGTGTTCGCCGCCACCGTCATGGCCTGCGTCATCCTCGCCCTTGGGCGGCGAGTGGGCGGCGTCCTGGCGGCGCAATCCGGGAATGGGCCGGAGAAGGCTGTCCGCGCTCCTTCCGTTCCCGTCTCGAAAAGCGCTCCGGCCGACAGCGGGGAAGCCCTCTCCGCGTTTCTCGATACGGTTGACCTGACGCCGCGTGAGCGGGAAGTCGCCGCGCTGGTCCTGCAGGGAAAAACCACCCTCGACATCGCCGCCGCCCTCGATATCAGCGAACGCACGGCGAAAAAACACCTTTCCAATGTTTTCCGCAAGTTCGGCGTCGTGAGCGCAATGGCATTGTCGACCCGCTACCTCGAGGCGCTTCTTCAGCCGACGGCGACCGCCCGCCGCCCTGACGAAAGGACCGCCGATGCATCCTGCGAGTAACGCGGCGGAAGTCCGCGAAAATCTCAAGGACAACAGTGGCAGAATGACGACGGGAGGGACCACCGCCACCCGACCCAATGGCGGGAAGATGGCGCTGCTGTCGGATGACGCGTGTAGGCGCTGGCCGATGCGAGAAGAGAAAAGGCCCGGGATGCCTGAACCAGCGCCTGAAAACACCGCTCCGCCACAGCCGACCGGCGTACTTGCCTGGTTTGACGCCTGGCTTGTGCCGGTGGCGGCGATGGCGCTCTGTAATATAACAATCTATTCCGCGTTGACTTCGTTCAGCCTTCGACCGAATCCCAACGGGCGGATGCTGCCGATTATGATGTCGGTTGTCCTGGGGATTTTCGCCGGCGGGCAACTGTTTCCGCATTTGTTGGGACGGGTCGGCGCGGCGCCTTCGGGCCTACGTGGAATGCTCTTCCGCGCCGTGGCGGTGGTGTGGGTGACGAGCGCGCTTCTCGCCGTCCTGCCGGGATTTCATCACTATCTCGTCAACGAACCGCTTCGCTACGTCGCCAACTTCGCAATGGGGCTGAATATTTCCACCGGCTATTTTCTCTTCTTTTCCCGCCTCGGCTCACCACGGCGCGGGCGGTGGTTCGGCATGGCGTTCGGCATGGGCATCATGTTGTGGGGAGTACTCGGGTATCTGGCCCGCACCGCGCCGGTGACGACGGAACCGCCGTACCATCCTTTTCTTCCGTCCGTGTATGTGGTCCATGTCGCCGCGCTTGCCGGGTTGGCGGCGCTGGGCTGCTACGCGGTCCTGATTCGGCCGATGGCGGTACGAGGAAACGCGTTCACCATCCCGGACAGCGAAAAGACGCCTGCCGGGAACGCCCGCCGAAAAACCGTGATTCTTCTTTTTGTGGCGCTCGGCTTCGGCGTTTCTTTCCTGAGCGGGATTGTCCAGGCGCGGTTGATGCCGTTCATGGTTCCGGTCGAGCCGGTATCACTGTGGAAGCTGGCGGTGAGTTTTCTTGCCGCCGCCGCCGCCGTGACGGGAGGATGGCTGACCGACAGGTATGCGGGCCGGTTTGTCCATGTATTTTTACCCGCCTGCTGCTGGCTGTTTCTCGTGGTGCCGTCCATGACTGTTCTCAATCTCGGCAGCACGCTTGGCCTGGTTTTGCAGGGCGTGACAATGTGCGCGTTTTTTGCCTTTATGGTGGTGTCCCTGGCGCATCTGGCGACCACCACCGCGTCGGCCGCCGTGTATGGCTGCGCATTTTTCTCCACCAATATCGGTTCGGTGTTCGGCTTCAAGATCTGGCGGGCACTGTCGGGGTCTGATGCGGGAACCACCGTGTTCACGGCGGGCGTGGTGGCGGTCGGGCTGTTTCTCCTGACCCGGAGAATAGAACATCTCACGACACGGATGGACGACGGCGTGGCGCAGGCGGAATCGTCCTGCGAAGCGGAGGACATACCGGACGGGCTACAACCGCGCGGCGACCCGGAAGGAGTCGACGACGCCATCGACCGCTTCCTCGGGTCCGCCGAACTCACGCCACGCGAAATGGAGACGGCGCGGCTCCTTCTCAAAGGCAATGCTACCAAGTCAATCGCCCAGGACCTCGACATCAGCGAACGTGCCGTCACCAAGCATATGACCAGCATTTTCCGCAAATTCGCCGTAACGAACCGGCGGGCGCTGTACGCGGCGTTTCTCGATTCGGTGGCGAAAACCGCGGCATCGGAAGAAGGCGAATGCCTGACGGCGTGATGGCGCATTCTTCAATCAGTATGGAATTGCGTTATTTTTAAACACCTTCAATTCATCCAATAAAAGTCAGTCCACGCCAGCATCATTTTATGCCGTTTGCGGTATTCACTGGTATTTTCTATTTTCATGATTTCGGTGGAACGAACGCAGGATCTGATGCGGCATTCCACCATCACCTTGACCATGGGGATTTATACCCACACCACGTTGGATAGCCGCATGGGGGCATTGGATAGACTCCCAGAAATAAAGGCGGTTGTACCAGAAAGCGACTCCTCAGGGGCCGCGATTACGGCCTAAAAAACGGTAGTGAATACGGCAGTAAACCACCGGCTTTTTATGGCATTTCGTGGCATTTATTGGCTACAGGTCGGAAGAAAATAATGAGGCGGAAGCTGGAGACATCAGAGGGCAAGAAAAACCGCAACCCTCTGTATTCAGGAAGGTTGCGGTGAGGGTATTAGTGGTGGTCGCTACTGGACTCGAACCAGTGACCCCTACAATGTGAGTGTAGTGCTCTACCAACTGAGCTAAGCGACCGGGCAAAATTGTGAGACGACTATGATAGTGACAGGCGTTGCGGAACGCAAGTGTTTTTTGGCAGGTGAACCGGGTTTTTGCCGATACGGGCGGCATTGCGGTATGAGGCGTTATCTGGTATACTTTTAGACACTTCCAAAATGGTATTCGTTGGTTTTTTCGGGACACACCTTCCGAACCACACCATGCCACGGTGAATTAAAGGGGGAAGACCATGCCACCGAAACCGCACTACCAGGTGTATACCGCGACGAATTTTCGGACAATTCCGCAAATGGCGGACTGGAGCGACGAAAAACTCCAGGAAATTGAAATCGCCTCGCAGATAATCCCGTTTAAAAGCAACAACTATGTCGTCGACGAACTAATCGACTGGTCCAACATCCCGGACGATCCCATCTACACCCTGACATTTCCCCGGAAGGAACTACTCCGGGCCAGTCATTATCGCACCATGGCCGCCGCTATCCACTTGCCGGCGGAAGAGCGGCGGCATGTCGCCAAGAAAATTCAAAAGCACCTCAACCCGGACCCGTCCGGACAGTCGGCCAACGTGCCGCTGTACCACGGCAAACGATTGAACGGCGCCCAGCACAAGTACCGGGAAACGGTATTATTCTTTCCCGCCGCCGGCCAAACCTGCCACGCCTACTGCACATTCTGTTTTCGCTGGCCACAGTTCAGCGGACTCACCCAGTCGAAGTTCATGGCCCGGGAAAGCCAGCCCATCGCCGAGTATATTCGGAACCACCCCCTGGTAACGGATCTCCTTATCACCGGCGGTGACCCGATGGTGATGAACGCCGATGTGCTGGACGGCTACGTCACGCCATTTATTCAGGACGACATCCCTAACCTAAGGACAATCCGCATCGGCACCAAGTCACTGACTTACTGGCCGTACCGCTACCTCACCGATCCGGATTCGGACAAGCTTCTCCGCGTCTTCGAGAAAATTGTCGCGTCGGGCCGGAACCTCGCCATCATGGCCCATTTCAACCACCCGGTGGAACTGTCCACCAAAGCCGTCACCGACGCCATCCGCCGCATTCAGTCCACCGGCGCCCAGATCCGCACCCAGTCGCCGGTCCTCCGCCATATCAACGACAAGCCGCGCATCTGGAACGAACTGTGGCGCCGCCAGGTCGACTTGAACCTGGTGCCGTACTACATGTTTGTCGAACGGGACATCGGGGCGAAACATTTTTTCGCCCTGCCGCTCCGGCGTTGCTGGCAGATTTTCCGGGAAGCCTACCAGCGGGTGAGCGGCCTGTGCCGCACGGTCCGCGGGCCGGTCATGAGCGCGACGCCAGGCAAGGTGCAGATTATCGGCGTCACCGAAGTGGCGGGTGAAAAAGTGTTTGTCCTCACCTTTATCCAAGGACGGGATTCCGAATGGGTGGAACGGCCATTTTTCGCCAGATACGACAAATCCGCCACCTGGCTTCATGATCTGGTGCCGGCGTTCGGGGAGGAGGAATTCTTTTTCGAACAGGATTTGAAAGGGCTTTTGTCGTCCCGCATGTCGCCCATGGGGTAATGAAAGAAATCGGCTGACCAATTTTCCGAATAGTGTATACTTGGCGGTTCGAGTCTTAAAAAAGGCAAGGACGTACTTTCAATTTGCAAACATGATCCCATTGCGAGGGGCAGGATAAAGAGTGAAAGACCCGATTGTCAAGTTGTGGAAAAGCGGTGTGGCGCTGCTCCGAAATACCGGCGCGATAGGCTGGTTGTTTTATCAATGCATCTATGCACTGCTGCGGCATGGCATACGTTTCCGTCGTGAAATAGTGACGCAGATTTATTTCGTCGGTGTCGGCAGTTTTCCCGTCGTCATCGTCACGGCGGTATTCGCCGGCGCGGTGTTCGCCTACGCAATTTACAACCAGATGGTCCTCCTTGGCGTCGGCAGTTGGGCTGGCGTGTTTATGGCGAAATTGCTGACCTGGCATTTCGGCCCGGTTCTCATGGCCCTGGTGTTGGCGGGTCGTGTCGGGTGCTCGTTCACCGCCGAATTGGGCACCATGAATGTGACGGATCAAACCGATGCCATCCGTTCGTTCGGGCTCAGTCCGACCACCTATCTTATCATGCCGAGGCTGGCGGCGACATTTCTCATGATGCCTGTCCTGACCATTTTTGCGGTTTTTATAGGTGTTTTAGCCGGTCTTTTTATGATAGTGACAATCATGGGAGGAGACAGTCATTTCCAATGGACCCAAATCAAGGAAATGATGATCCCCTACGACTATATCCAGAGCATGGTCAAGAGTACCGTGTTCGGCATCCTGATTGCCCTGATCTGCTGCCGCAACGGCCTTGCCGCCAGGGGCGGCGCCGAAGGGGTCGGATCGGCCACGACGGAGGCCAACGTCGCCGCCTGCACCGCCATCCTCGTTATCAACCTCATTGTCAGCGTCATCCTTACCAAAGCCGAACCGTTGTACAACAGTGGCGTCGAATTTCTCAGAACATGTTTGGAAACAGTCACTTGAGTCCGGCAACGCCCTCCACCTATCCTCGATAAAAAAGGCGCCCGTCAGCAGTGATTTGCCGATGGACGCCAACCATATTATATGTACTGTCAATGGCGAATCGCCGTTCAAGGCGGTCGTGTCGGCTTTATCAACCCGCCACCCGTCATAATCCGATTAGAGTGGATCGCTTTGCGCCGCTTCCTGGGCCAGGCGGAAAATCTCGACAAGCGGAATACCCGTCGCCACCGACGCCGCCCGGCAGTCTTCGAACTCGGGCTGGCGACGGATGACGACGCCTTCGCGCCAGCCGATTTTAATGCGGATATCGTGGCCGAGAACGTGCACGATGCGGAACTCCCGTTGCAGGACCAGGCGCGACCGTTCGCCGACGCGCATGCCGAAGGTGGTCGATTCCCGCCACAGCACGTCCGCGACCACCGGGGCGATTTCCGCCAGGGCAAGGACGGTTACCTCGTGTCCGGGTCGGCTCTTTTTCATGGTGACCGGCGTGGCATAGGCTTCGAGGGCGCCGGCGGTGAGGGCGCGTTCAAGCAGATGGCCGATGGCTTCCGACGTCATGTCGTCGACGACGAAGCGGAACTCGACGACGCGTTCGCCGCCGTCGGCGACGTCGCCCGGTAGCATGGCGGCGATTTGGGCCGGCAGCCGCGGGTCTTCCGGCGGGATGCGGACCAGTTCGGCGGACGGTTCCGGGCTGACGGCGGCGACGATGGTTTTCGAGCTTTCACGGCGGCCCGGTTCGTCCCGCTGTTCTGCCGGTTTTCCGATAATGGCGCGAAGCAGGTTCGGCGCTTCACTGTAGACCCGGTGGCCGGCGCCGTAGCCGATGCGGGTGACGGTTATCTCCGGCGAATCGCCGAAAGATTGGACCAGGCCGGCCAGGAGGGCGGCGCCGGTCGGCGTGGTGCGTTCGCCTTCACCGCCGCTGTGCCAGGGGATGTTGTGGCTTTTGAATATTTCCAACGTCGCCGGCGCCGGGACCGGGAAGATGCCGTGCTCGCACATGAGCATTCCGGACCCGGCCGCCGGCGGCGCCGCCGAGATGGAGTCGATATCCAGAAGGTCGAGGGCGATGCAGGAGCCGATGACGTCGACGGCGGTATCGATGCCGCTGATTTCATGGAAATGAACGCGGTCGACGGGCCGGCCGTGGACGGTGGCTTCGGCCTCGGCGACGATGCGGAACACCCGGGCCGCCCGTTCGCGGACGCGTTCCGACAAGACCGGCGAATCGAGAAGGCCCAGTAGGTCGGACAGGTGGCGGTGCGGTCCGCCCTTGTCTTGATGGTGGTGATGACCGCTTCCTTCGTGATCGCCGTGGGGATGACCGTGGTCGTTATTGGCCGAGTCGTGCGGATCGTTCGACCGCGGCGCGTCGCCGTGATGATCGTGATGATCGTGATGATGATGATCGTGCGGAGCATGATGGTGCTTGCCGCCGCAGCAGCCCTGGTGGTGATCGGCTTCGTCATCCGGTTGCGCATGCGGATCGTTTGATCGCGGTGCATCGTCATCCTGATGATCATGCGAATGATGATGTTTCCCGCCGCAACAACCGTGGCCTGGTCCGGCGCTCCGGTTCGGGTCCGGTTGAGCGTGCGGATCGTTCGAGCGCGGCGCGTCGTCGGCCGCGTGATCGTGGTGGTGCGGGCAGGGGGCGTCGCCGTGATGATGGTGGCCGTGACAGCCGGGATGTCCATGACCGGCAGTGGCCGAATGGCCGGTTTGAGTGAAGTCGATGACGTCCAGCAGATTGGCGGCGACGCCGCCGCGTTCGGTTCGGCTGACAAGCAGGTTGAATCCTTCGAGGGGAATGGCGCGGAGCGTGTCGACAATGGTCGCCTGGTCGGCGCCGGCGTCTATGAGGCTGGCAAGGAGCATGTCGCCGGCGATGCCGAATTGACAATCAAGATGGAGATGCATGGGAATGCCTTTCTTTCTACGTAAAACACTACGATCCCCCAAATCACTGCCGTCGCGGAGAGACGTTCGAGCGACAAGCGGTCTTGGAACCGGGCACGCGACGCGGAAGTACGTTACCGCGCCTGACCGAGTTTTTTGAGATGCTCCAGGACCTCACCGATGTACAGATCGATATAGTTCGGCCCGAACGCGGTGACATGCGGCATGATGACGAGGTTCGGGCATTTCCGGATGGGCGCGTCGTCAGGAAGCGGCTCCACCGGGAAAACGTCAAGGAAGGCGCCGGCGATTTTCCCGCCGTGAAGAAGCGCGGCGAGGGCGTCCAGGTCGATGGCGTTGCCGCGACCGACATTGTACACGTAGGCGTTTGGCCCGAGTAGGCCGAGGCGGCGTTCGTCCAGGATGCGGTCGGTGTCTGCCGATCCGGGCAGGACGGAGATGACATGATCGGCCCGGGCCAGGGCGTCGTCAAGGCCGTTCATGTCGACGACGCTGTCCGTCGCTTCGAAATAGTCGGGCCGCTCGAGGTTACTCCGGTTGACCCCGGTGACGGCGACGCCGAACGGTTTCAGGAGGCGGCCAATCCATTTGCCGACATGGCCAAAACCGAGGATAACGGCATGGCTGCCGCGAATCGGCCGCATACCGGCGGTGACTTCGGCGCGGGGCCACGGTTCGTCCTTTCGGTCGATGGCTTCCTTTATTCCCCGGGTAAAGGCAAGCATGGCGCCGAGGACTGACTCGGCCATCAGTTCGCCGTGAAAGGCGCCGTGGGCGATGGTGAGCCCGGGCCGTGGCGGCATCTGTATCCAGTCGTGGCCGGCGGACGGTGTGGAGAGGAGCCTGAGTTTACCGGCCTGGTCGGCGAGGCTTCGGGGAAAGCGCCAGACCAGGGCGACATCGGCGTCCGGGAGGAGGGCGCGGAAAGCTTCCTTTTCCGTCACCTCCCGCCATTCCCAGGACGGCGCCTCGCGCCTGAGCACATCGAGATGGCGCGGTTCGACGCCGGGAGTACCGTCCTTACCAATGGGGACATTGACAATGCCAAGCGGTCGGCTCATGATTTTCCTTTAAAAACGAAGTTCGACAGCGTTCTATTCCCGTCCGGGCAACAAATCCCTGACGCCGGCCAAAGCCTGATCGTCGTCGAGAAAGTCCAGGTCGCCCGTTTCATGTCCTAAAAGCACTTTCCGTATTTCCGCCAGGGCGTCGTCCCGATGGCCTTCCGCCAGTTGCAAGGCCGCCGTATAGATGGCGAGGCGCGGGTCGCCCTGGGGAACGTTATCCAGTTCGGTCCACTTGCGAATGGCTTCCCGGGCGGCGTCCAGCAGGTTGGCGCGGATGGCGAGGGAGGCCGTTATCATACGGTATTCGTCATAGGCCGGATCGAGACGGGAGGCCTGTTCCATGGCGTCGATGGCGCCCTGGAGCTGTCCGAGCGCGGCCAGATCGTCGGACAGTTCGGCCCAGGCGCTGTCGTCCCACGGCGTGAGGCGGAGGAGGCTCCGGAGATCGGCGGCCGATCCGGCGCGGTCGTTGTCGAGCCGTTTCAGGTCGGCGCGGAAGAGGAGGTAGCGGGCGGTCCGGCTCCAGCGTCGGCGGCGCATGGTCAGGAGCATGATGCCGGCCGCGAGAACAAGGGTGAGCATGCCGCCGTAATACCATATCTGTTTATCCCGGGGCACCGACCCGCCGCCCCAGAGGAGGATCACTCTGAGGGCGAGAAGGACCGGCGGCACCACGCCGCCGCGAACCCGCTGCTTGCCGGGAAGCGGCCGGACATCGTCCGGAAGCGGCAGGACGGGGGCGAGGAGCTTGTCCATCCGGGCGATTTCGGCGCGGCGGAACTCCTCGTCCGACACGGCCCGGGCCAGGTGGCGGAATTCCCGGTCGACGGTGTTCTGAACATAGCGGACGAAGACAACCGCCAGCACGATAAGGAACAAGAGAAGGAATATGGTGTAATAGGGGTTCATGCCGGGTTATCCGAAAATAAGGTAGCCGATGACGAGGGCGGCCGCGAGGACGATGGCGCCGGCCTTGAGCCAGGTGGCGCAGGGAGTGGAGGCGGCGCTTTCCTTGCGGCGCCGAAGGGAAAAGGTCCGCTCATTGCCGTGGGAGCTGGGTGCCGCCGAACCGAGCCGGGCCGACATCCGTTCCGAATGCCGGGCGGCGGCCCGGTCGGAGTCGCTCGTCAGGCGGGCCGCCAGGCGGGCCGAGGACGAGGCGGCGCCGCCGCTACTGCCGGACGGCCGCGAAACGTGGAGGACCTGGCTTCGGAGGCCGCCAAGGTCGTCGTGGGGAGTATGGTGAAACTTTTCCAAACGGTCGGCCAGCGCTTCCGGGTCGGACGGGCGCTTGGCCGGATCGATCTCCAGCATGTCGTGGATGAGCCGGAGGAATTTCCCGGAAAAACGTTCCTGGCTTTTCAACGAAAACGACGGCAACGGATTACTCCGCCGATAGACGGCGAGATCGATGCCGTTCGGCGCGGTGAACGGCGGCACGCCGAAGGCGATATGATAGAAGGTGGCGCCGAGGTTGTAGAT
>JAJBTL010000058.1 GCA_020860865.1 Planctomycetota bacterium
TGCATCATCTTTTTGAACGCGCTGAATGTTTTTCTTGTGAACATGGTCGTCCTCGTCGCAGTTTTATTTACAGGGAAATAGAAGTCGTTTTTTTTATTGAAAGTTTTTCAGTCTTTCCCGCACTTCTTCGGCGGTGAGCAGGCCGAGAAGTTCAGCCGCCAGCTCGCGGCAGGCCGTCAGCCGCTGCCGGCGAATCGCCGCCTTGATGGTGGGGACGACCGGCACGGAGACGGAAAATTCGTCCACCCCGAGGCCGAGAAGCACCGGCACCGCCGCCACCTCGGACGCCAAACCGCCGCAGACCCCGACCCATTTGCCGTGCTTGTGCGCGCCTTCCACTGTTCTCGCGATAAGGGCGAGGACGGCGGGATGGAGTGAATCCGCCATCGCGGCCAAACGCGGATTGCCGCGGTCGACGGCGAGGGCGTATTGGGTCAGGTCGTTGGTGCCGATGGAGAAGAAGTCCACTTCGCGGGCGATGTTCTCCGCGAGCATCGCGGTCGACGGCACTTCGACCATGATGCCGATGCGGATGTCGGCCTCTATTCCGGCCGCTTCCTTCTCCCGAAGGACTATCGCCTTGGCGGCGCGGAACTCCTGGATAGTTGAAACCATCGGGAACATGATGTGGAGCCGGGTAAAGGGCGCGGCGGCCAAAATCGCCCGTATTTGGCTGGTCAGGAGGGTTTTGTCCACCATTTCCAACCGTATTCCCCTGATGCCGAGGAACGGGTTTTCCTCCTTCGGAAGCGGCAGGTAGGCGAGGGGTTTGTCGCCGCCGACGTCCAGGGTCCGGACCACCAGGTCGCGGTCGGGTCCGACCGTCTTGGCAATCGCCGTGTAGACGGCGGCCTGCTCGTCGCTTGTGGGAGCGTCGGCCCGTTGGAGAAAAAGAAATTCCGACCGGAGCAGGCCGACGCCTTCGCCGTCATTTTCCGCCACTTCCTCGGCCTCGGCCAGGCCGCCGATGTTGGCGACGACCTTGACCGTGTGGCCGTCCTCGGTGGTGGCCGGTTTATGGCTGTCGGCGAGATCGCTTTTTCTCCGTAAGGACAGCGCCGCCTGCGCCTCTTCGGCGAAGGCCAGTTGTTCCGGGGACGGGTTCAAGCGGATGCGGCCCTGTTCGCCGTCCAGGATGACGGTGGTGTTGTTCGCGATGGCGAGCGCCCGCTCCTCCACCGCCGCCACCGCCGGGATGCCGAGGGAGCGGGCGAGGATGGCGACGTGGGAGGTGGCGCTGCCGCTGGTGGTGGCAAAGCCGAGAACCTTGGTTTTATCCAGCCCGGCCGTGTCGGACGGGGTGAGGTTTTCGGCGATGAAAATCACGTTGGCCGGGATGTCCGGGGTGGCGACGGCGGTGCCGGACAAGTGGCCGAGGACGCGGCGGCCGACGTCCCGGATGTCGTTGGCCCGGCCGGCTAATAGTTCGTTGCCGAGTCCGGCCAGCATATCGGCCTGTTGCGTATAGGCTTTTTTCCAGGCGAAGGCGGCGCTGTCGCCGGCGGCGATGTTCTTGACCGCGCTTTCGAGAAGTTCCGGATCCTCCAGTAGTTCGCGGTGGGCGGCGAAAATTGCGGCCTTGGGGCCGTAGGTGCGGGTCCGGAGTTCGTTCTGGAGTTCCACCAGTTCCCGGCCGCTTTTTTCCAACGCGGCGAGGAGGGCCGCCTGTTCTACTTCGCTTCCCCGGCCTTTTTCTTCCACCACGATTTCTTCGTGGCGGAGCTGGAACACCGCGCCCGCCACCACGCCGGGCGAGGCGGCAACGCCGTTCACCACATTCGGATCCATCGACGCGGCCTGGATGCGCTCCGTTATGGGCGCGGCCGCCTCGCTTTCCTCGCCCGCCAGATCCTCGCCAAGACCGGACGCGATGAGGGCGGACAGCGTCGCGACAGCCGCCTCGGCGTCGGCGCCGCTGGCGGTGAGGGTGACTGTATCGCCTTTTTCGACTTCGAGGCCCATGATGCTGACAATGCTTCTCGCGTTGACGCTTTTCCCTCGTTTGACCAGCCTGACGTCGGCGGAAAACTGTTTGGCGGAATTGGCCAGAACCGCCGCCGGCCTGGCGTGGAGCCCGGCCGGATTGACAATGTCAATCGGGTCCGATTCGACAGTGGCGGCGGCAGGGCCGGGAGCGGCAGCGGCACCGCCGTCGCCCGCTTCGTCGTCCTCCGACCTCGCTTCGAGAACGATATCCTTCCCCTGCGCCACATAGCCGCCTTCCACCGGTTTGGCCGCCACCGAACCGGTGGTAATTACAACCATGGTCACCAGGCTGGCAGCGTTATGGGCCAGGTAGTCGGCGTCGAAGTCTATGAGCGGATCGCCGGCCGCGACCGTGTCGCCCTCCTTGACCAGGGCGGTGAATCCCTTGCCGTCCAGGAGCACCGTCTCGAGGCCGATATGCATCAGGATTTCGACGCCGTTGTCGCTGGTGATGGTGACGGCGTGGGCGGATTTCGGCATCTGGGTGACGGTGCCGGCACAGGGAGCGCGGAGCGTTTCCTCCATCGGATCAATGGCGATGCCGTCGCCAAGCATCTTTTCGGCAAACACCGGGTCCGGCACCTCCTCGATCCTCATGAACATTCCGGACAGCGGCGCGACCAGGGTGACATTCGTGTTCATCCTAAACCCTCTCCAATTCTCAAAAACGCCTTACTGACAACCGACTCACCGGTAAAATCGACCTGTGTACAAAACCCCCGGGAAACGAAAAAAAACCGGACTTCGGCAGAACGTCCGCGTGGACATTCCGCCGTAGTCCGGGTTTTGCCTGCGAATGCAGTAACAAGCCCGTGTACAGCTAGGGGTTTTAATTTATGCTACTTTCCTTCAGCCCTCCTTTGGGGCGGTCACTCTCCTGATATGCACGGCCAAGAACGCCTTGTTGTCGTCGGAAATGCGGACGCCGTGTCGCGATGCTATCGAGTCGGCTATCACTTCCGCGCAGGCATATTCGTTCGAATACTTGTCGCGAATCAGCGTGCCCAGTTCAAACTCGTCTTTTCTCGGCTCGCCCTGCCTGAAGACCCGTTGCCCGAGGTAGCGCAAATGGGTGGTGAAACGGCGGTAACTCAGTGAGTCCGTATCAAACTCGGTCTGGAAAAACTGTTCAACAAGCGCCAGGGCGTCCCGGATGAGATGGGTGATATCCGGGATGTTCCGCATCGAGGTATCGAGTTCGGCATTGACGAGGTGTAACGCGATGAACCCGGCCTCGTCCTCGCCCAGCTCAACCTTCAGGCGACTGTTAATTATCTCAACCGCTTTTTTGCCGGCCTGGAATTCCGGTCCGTAAAAGTTCCGGATTTCCCAGAGCATGGCGTTACTGACGAAAATGCCCTGCTGGTACCGCTCAATAGCGAAGCTGACGTGGTCGGTCAGGGTCAGATAGACATTTTCGGAAAGCCGCTTGCCTATCATTTCCTTGGCCATGGCGATAATCTCGTCCGAGAGCTGCAGGTGTTCGAACGGGATATCTTCCAGAAGCTGGCGAAACCGCTCCTTGTTCTTCTGGCCGAGCGAGAAGACTTTTTCCACCTTCGCCGGAAGGATGACATCCCCCGGCTTGGCCTGAAAGCCGACACCGCGTCCCATGACAACGACTTCCTGACCTTTATCAGTCCGGGCGCCGACCACGTTGTTGTTAAAAATCTGGTTAATACGCATCGTGATGTCGGGCGACTCCGGTACGTCAGGTCCGCTGAGAGAGAATGGCCGTTATGGCAGTGATGAAAGCATGTGAAAGGGGGTGCGCCACAGCGCATGCGGTATTCTTGTACTATAACCCGGCGAAGCTGATTGTCAAGTTCAATCCGGCGGAAAATTTTGGTATGCCGTTTAGCCACATTTCCCTGTATATATACCACGGACTCGGCGGGGTGGGTATACATACCAATGCGGCGCGGAAGAATTTTTTAGAATTTCTCAAAATTCTCCGCGCCAGACGGAAAAATCTGTATCGCCATGACAAAAAACCGCAACAGAAACACGTCCCTGACGATTGTTATGGCGGTATTTTATTTTCTTCGAACAAACTCGAATTAATTGTGCGCGGGTTATTTTACGGTCCTATGAAAACAATCGACAAGCCGATGAAAAAGACCAGCAGAGCACCTCTTTGCATAAAACCGGAGAAAATGGGAAATTTATGTTGCATAGCAATATTATTGTGTTATAATCCTGTAATGACAGGATTATAACAGAATTGCTGCGCGCCTTTACGCACTCTGCCCGTTCACTCTCCTCTCGCCGCGCGAACAAACGACTCCAGCCACGACTTGACCGGCATCGCCGTTTCACGACAGCGCCGCACAGCCATCCGGCCTCGGCGGCCTGGTATATTCGCGTCCAGCATGGACCACTTCTTGGAGGGTTGATATGAGGCTCCGTCTTTTGCTCGTTGCCGCGCTGCTTGGCATCACCTGCTTCGCCCCATCCTTCGCCGGCGAGGGAAAAATCAAGATCGGCATCGCCACCATGTTCCCCCATCCCTACTGGGATGTCATGACGAACGGCGTCAGGGAGGCAATGGGCGACCGGTACGACGTAATCGAACTGGTCTCCAACTACAATTCGGAAGAACAGGTCAACCAGGTGGACGACCTTATCGCGCAGGGCGTCAAGGGAATCTTTATCGAGCCGTTCGACGGCACCGCCATAAAAACCGCCCTGGAAGCCTGCAAGACCGCCAACATTCCGGTCGTCATCCTCGATGCCCCGCCCGTCGACACCGACCTCGTCACCGCCATGGTCACCACCGACAACCATGCCTGCGGCGTCGTGTGCGCGAAGGACCTGATCGAGAGGATGGCAGGGAAGGACTGTAACGTCGTCATCCTTGGCCAGCCGGGCGTCGAATCCGGCCGCCTTCGCCAGACCGGCTTCGCCGACACCCTGAAGGACGTACCCAACTTCCGCGTCATCGCCGATCAGGACTACGGCGGACAACAGGACAAGGCCACGAACATTATGGAAAACATCGTCCAGGCCAATGCCAAAATAGACGCCGTCTTCGCCATCAATGAAAACGGCATTTTCGCCGCCATCGCCGTGCTTGAAGGCGAGAACCGTCTGTCCGGAACCTGCCTCTATTCCGTCAACGGCGCGTCGGCGGAAATAGATATGATTCGCATGGGCAAACAGACCGGTACCGCCGCGCAACTTCCCCACCAGATGGGCTACCAGGGCGGCGAAGTCATGCTGGAGATTCTCGAGAAAGGCGAGCCCGGCACCTTCCAGGTCCTTATCGAGCCACTCCTGGTGACCGCCGACAACGGCAATCTTCAGAAATACGAACCGGCCTATTAAAGAAGTTCCATTATTGCTAGAAGCTGTTTCATAACTGGTATCGTCAGTCGGAGACGAGGAAAAGCCGGCGGCAGGCTTTTTTCCGCCCGGTGTTTTGGGGCGGGAAAAACGTCGAGAGCCGGATTTGACGAAGTATACGGCGACGAGACCGGTTATGAAACAGCTTCTAAAACCACCTTTTGCCTTCGAACATGGACGGTGTGGGCTACCATGCCTTTCACACCTAACGAAGTCATGGAAGGACGCACGATGCCTGGCGAAATCTATTTAGAAATGCGCGGCATTAAAAAAAGCTTCCTGAATGTCCATGCCTTGCGCGGGGTGGATATCGCCGTGGTCCGGGGCGAGGTCCATGCCCTTCTCGGCGAAAACGGCGCCGGCAAATCGACCCTGATGAAAATACTCGCCGGCGTCTACCAGGCCGACGCCGGCGATATTTATATCCAGGGCGGGAAACAGGCTATCGCGTGCGTCGCCGATGCCCAACGGTTGGGCATTAGCGTGATGCATCAGGAGCTCTGTTTGGCGGAGAACCTTTCCGTCTGCGAAAATATCTTTATGGGCCGGGAAAACGACAACCGTACTTCGCCGTTCGTGGACAAAAAAATGATGGTGGAAAAAACCCGGCAGCTTCTCGACACAATCCAGGCCGGTTTCACCGCCACCGATATCGTCGGCGACCTAAGCATCGCCAACAAGCAGATAGTGGAAATCGCCCGCGCCCTGTCCATCGGCACCAACATCATCGTCATGGACGAGCCCACCTCGTCCCTGACCGCGAAGGAAGTGCAATCGCTTTTTTCCGTCATTCGCGATCTACGGGCCAAAGGCATTTCCATCGTCTACATATCGCACCGGCTGGAAGAACTGTTCGCCATCGCCGACCGGGTAACCGTCCTCCGTGACGGACAGTACATCGGCACTGTCGACATCGCCGGGACCGATGAGGAGGCGTTGATCGGCATGATGGTGGGCCGGCGCCTTGACGATTTCTATCACAATCGAACCGGCCGCGCCGGCGACCGGGTAACGCTGGAGGTGACCGGGTTGACGCGGCATGGTGTGATTGAAGACGTTTCCTTCCGTCTTCACGAAGGGGAAATACTCGGATTCTCCGGCCTGGTCGGTGCCGGACGGTCCGAAATCGCCCGGGCGATTTACGGTGTCGATACGTTCGACAGCGGTGAGATTCGCGTGGATGGGGCGAAGTGCCGGATACGGACGCCCCTCGATGCCCTGAAGCAGGGGATTGTCCTTGTGCCCGAGGACAGGAAGAAGGAGGGCTTGTTTCTCGAGCACAGTGTCGGCTTCAACATCACCATCGGATTTTTGGAACGGTTTTTCCGCCGCCTGCTTGGATTGAACCGGAATCGGGAAAACGGGCTGGTCGACGAAAGCATACGCGCGCTTGCCATAAAAACCCCTTCGGCCAGACAGTTGTCGCAATTTCTCAGCGGCGGCAACCAGCAGAAGGTGTTGTTGGCAAAAGCGCTCGGCGTCCTGCCGAAGGTTCTCATACTCGACGAACCGACGCGCGGAATCGACGTTGGATCAAAGTCCGAAATATACCAGATCATGCACCGCCTGGCCGACGACGGCATGTCCATCATACTCATTTCCTCGGACCTTCCCGAAATAGTTCACCTGAGCGATCGGGTTGTCGTCGTTGCCGAGGGTCGTGTCGCCGCCACGCTCGCCGGCGCCGACATCAGCCAGGAAAAAATCATGTTCTATGCCACCGGAGGGAAATCCCATGCCGTCGCCTAACGCGGTGTCAGTCAATCCCGGAATGTTTGGAAGATTCGTCAAAGGGAAGGAGCGGATACTTATCGCCCTTCTTGTTCTGGTCGTCGTGCTCTCCCTTTTCTCCGACTCCTTCCTGTCGAAAAGCAATATGCTGAATGTATTGCGGCAGATATCGACGAATGCCATCGTTTCCTTCGGTATGACCCTGGTGATACTTATCGGCGGGATAGATCTTTCCGTCGGCTCCATCATGGCCCTGGTCAGCATGATAACCTGCGGCATGATAGCCCAGGCCGGATTGCCGATATGGCTGGCTGTCGGCCTTGGGCTTTGCCTCGGCGCCCTGCTTGGCCTTATCAACGGGAGTATTATCGCCAAGACCACCGTCCCGCCGTTTATCGTCACGCTGGCGATGATGTCGATGGCCCGTGGCTCGGCGTTCCTGTATACGAACGGCAAGCCGATACGGGTGCTGGACGGCGGTTTCAATCGAATCGCCAATACGTTCGTCGGTCCGGTGGCCATGCCGATTATCTACATGGTCGTCCTCCTCGTCGTCATTATGATCGTACTCGACAAAACAAAATTCGGCCGGCGCATTTTCGCCGTGGGCGGCAACGAAACGGCGGCCATTTTTTCCGGCGTGCCGGTGGCGCGTATCAAGATAGTGGTGTATATGATATCCGGTACCCTGGCCGGCATCGCCGGTATCGTTCTTTCCGCCCGGATGTACACCGGTCAGCCGTCTGTTGGGGAAGGGGCGGAATTGACCGCCATTGCCTCGGTGGTTCTCGGCGGTACCCGTTTCACCGGCGGTATCGGCTCGGTCGGCGGAACCATCATCGGTTGCCTGCTCATCGGCTTTATCAATAACGGTCTCAACATGCTGAACGTGTCTTCGTATATCCAGACCATCATCATGGGAGCGGTCATCCTTATCGCGGTGTATTTCGATTCGTTGCGAAGCTCGCGGTAACCGGCTGGCGCCGGCGCCACATCCCCTCAGCCATTTTCGACAGTGGCAATCATCCACTTCAAAACGACAACCCAACCGACGCGTTCAGGGTATGTCCCCTGAATCCGGACCGCGTCTCGAAATCATATTCCACCCGGAAATCGACCCGGCTGCCAATCCGGCCGGACAGGCCGGCGCCGACGCGCCAGTGGCTGCGGCCGGGAACGACGCCGATCATCTCCACGCCGCCGGAGGTTCCGGCGTAGCCGGCGGTGATGGACGGGCGGGATCTGTCGGCGGTATAGACGTAGGAGGCGCGGACTTCGGGGACGATATGGCCGCCGTCGTCGCCGAAGCGGTACAGCCTGGTAAAACGGACGCCCAGGGGGATGTCCACGCGGTTGTCGTGGCCGGAGTCGAACCGGTTGGCGACGAGGGCGGCGGTATTGACGTTTTCGCTCCAGGCGCCGTTTCGGATATGGGTGTAGTCGACGCCGACGGACGGGATGAAGTTGATGTCACGCGGCAGGCGGGCGATGTAGCCGAGATTGAGGTCGGCTGTGAAAGCGTCGGAGCCGTACTTCGCTTTTTTACTGCCGCCCGGCGTGGCGATACTGTGGACCGTGTAGTCGTTCCAGGCGTGGCCGTAGCCGAGGCCGCCTTCGAGGTAGACGCCGGAATCGTGCAGGTACGCGCCGTAGAGGGCGAGGTTGAGGACATCGGCTTCGTTCTTGTAACGGAGGTCTTTGACCTTGAGGTCGCCACGGGAGTAGGCGGCGGCGACGCCGAGGTTGAGGTCGCCGAAGGTGTATTCGTAGCCGAGGACCGCGCCGTCTGAATCGTATGTGTAGCCGGGAAGGTTGTTCTTCCCGTCCTGTTTGGCCCAGGCGCCGCCGCCGCCGGCCCAGATGCGGGACTGGCCGCAGGCGATGCGGTCACGGACGCCATGGGCGGGCGCTGCGAGGGCATCGTCTGAGGTGACGCTGCCCGCGAACTGACCGGAAACCATGCGGCTATCGAAGAAGGAGCGGTTTTGCCCCTGCCAGCGATGGCGGAAACGGGTGGCGTCGGCATCGAGGGCGTTGGAGGCGTAGGCCGCGTAGCCGCCGTAGAGTTGTTGCAGAGCGATAGCCGCCTCGTCCGGGGCGCGGCCGATGGTCGCCAGGTCGTAGGCTGCTGAGAGGGTGGGCAGGAACGGGTCGGACGCGGCATCCAGCCGGTCGAGATAATCGCCGCCGGTCGCGATGTTGACGTTGTTCAGGCCGGCCGGTTCCAGGATGGTGTCGCTATCTTCCCGGAACGTGATATAGCCGTTGCCGCCGAGCACGATATTCAGGCCCGAGAGGGTGATGTCGTAGGAGTAGCGGCCATAGCGGATATCCAGCGCATCGGTGAACGCGCTCGCCGCATCCACACCATCCACCAGAATCACCGTTTGCCCTTGTTGCAGCGTCGGGGTTCCCGCCAGGACGATGGTGGTGGCGGCGGTGGTGACCAGGGTGCCGTTGGCCGCGAGCATGGTTTCGCCGGCTGCGACGCCGCCGATATCGAAGGTGATGGTATCGCCGTCAATGGTCAGCGTTTTACCGTTGCCGGAATCGGCGATGGACGTGCCGGTCCCGGAAATGGTCAGGGCGGCGACGGATGTGCTGTCGCCGGCGATGGCGCTTATGTCGAAGCTGGTGCTCCCGGCCATTGTCAGGCCGGACGACGCGGCAATAGCGCCGGTGCCGCTGAGCGCCAAGGTCCCTTCCGACACGAAAGTTTCGCCGGTATGGGAATTCTCCGCGGTAAGGGTGAGGCCACCCGCGCCTCGTTTAACGAGAGTGCCCTCACCGCTAACACGGCCGGCATAGGTCACCGTATCGGAACGATTGAAGATCAAGGCGGCGGTCCCGGCAACGGCGACGCTCCCGGATTCGATGCTGCCACCGGTAACCCCGTCGCCAATCTGCAACGCGCCCGCTTCGACCGTCGTGGTTCCGGTGGAGGTGTTGGTGCCGGTCAGGATCAACGTCCCTGAACCCTTCTTGGTAAGGTTACCCGCACCGGAGACGACACCGGAATACATGACCGCATCGGATCGGTTGAGGACGACGGCGGCGGCACCGGAGACGTCAATGCTGGCGGACGCCACGCTGCCGCTGGTTCCACCATCGCCAATGTGTAACGCGCCCGCTTCGACCGTCGTGGTTCCGGTGTAGGTGTTGGCCGAGGTCACGGTCAATGTGCCGTCGCCTTTTTTGATCAGGCCGCCGCCCTCGATGGAAGTGGCAAGGGTGACGTCGTTGCCGTTGGTGTCAAACGTGCCGCCATCGGTGCCGAGGGCGGCGAGGCGGCTGGAGATGTCAGTTGTTGTGCCGGCGGCCCATTGCAGGCCGCCGCCGTTCAGGGTGATGTTTGGCGCGTCTGTGCCGAAAGCGTCGGCAGAGGCAAAATTCAGGAGGCCGCCGCTGACGGTCCACGCGGTGGTTTCCGTCGTGGAGTTTTTCAAGGTCCAGGTGGAATCGCCAGTTTTTTCATAGGCTTCAAAGCCGACGTATTCGTCAAAAACACCCGCTGTTTCGGTTGCTTTGATTTTTGAGACATCGAATTCCGCATCGCTGTCGCCGCCGAGGCGGAGCGTGTTGCCGGTGCCGGAGGCGAAGACATTGCCGGTGAAGTCATAGCCGGAACGTAGTTCAACCGTGTTGTCGTCGCCGGTGATATCCACGGCGCGGGCGCGGGTTATGCCGTCGCCGGACAGACCGCCGGCGATGGTTTTTTCGTTAATGATTCGGGCTTTGTTCCCTTCGAGCCGCACGCCGACGCCGCCCGCGCCATCGAGGCCGGGAGTGCCGGGAGCGCCGGCTCCATCCTGGCCATAACCGGGTGCGCCGGCCACACCGCCGTCTCCGCCGGATACGGTATTGGTGTTATGAAAAAAGAATGAGTCAACAGTACTGTCCAGCGCGATTCTGGCACCGTCGCCGCCTGCGCCACCGTTTTGTCCAGGCGCTGCGTATTTAGTGGTTCCTGTTGAATTTGACGCATCGCCGCCATTGCCGCCGTTGCCACCGGAGAGGATGCCGTTGTTGGTTATTCCGACAGAAAAGCCGGAAGTTCCATACATGTTGATACCGTGGCCGGCGTTACCTCCGGAGCCGCCCAGGGCGCCGCGTCCATTACTCGAAGACAAGACGCCAGCGCTACCACCAAAACCGCCATCGCCACCACGTATGATATTGTGGTTGGTGATGACGGCATTGTTGGCGGCGACGCCGCTGCCACCGTTGCCGCCACGATTGCCCATGCTACCCGAAATGCCGATGGATGGCATACCGTTGCCGCCATGTCCACCATATCCCCCGACGATGGTGCCGGAATTGGCAAGGGATCCGCCGTTTTGCGTGCCTTCGTTTTGGTATGTTACGTTTGCGCCGACCATAAACACGGCCGCGCCACCGTTCCCGCCGACTCCGCCCAATAATCCAGCGCTGTTATCGCCGCCATCGCCGCCATCGCCGCCACTCAAAGTTACTCCGGTATTGACCAATACAGTGCCTTCTATGTATTGGACATGGCCGACACCGCCGCCACCACCGTGACCGGAACTATATTGATCATTTGGAAAACCACCTTTGCCGCCATTACCGCCCGAAATACTCTCGGTTATGTCTTCGGCGGGATTGATAGAGACTCGCCCGGCCCCTCCGCCACCGCCACCGCCACGGGAACCCGATTGAGCATCAGCGCCATGCTTGTCGGGCGTGCCAGCATTACCTCCATCTCCTCCGATTCCGATACCCATGTCGCTGCCACCCTTGCCGCCACCACCGTTGGCATACCCACCAGAGTTGGGATTGTTTTCGCCGTCACCTCCCGCTACAGTAAAATTTCCAGCGTTGCCGCCGCCACCACCACCTCCTATAC
>JAJBTL010000115.1 GCA_020860865.1 Planctomycetota bacterium
CTCCGGGGTCGCGGATTGAGCCGGTGCGGCTGCCGCCGGAGCGGACGCCGTTTCCACCGGAGCTGTCGCCGAACCGGCCGTAGCCGCCGCGACGCTTTCGCCGGCTTCACCGATGACGACGATGTCGGTCAATACCGGCACCAGGTCGCCGGCGTTGGCGAGCAGTTTCAGCACCACCCCGTCCGCCGTCGACTCGACGTCAAACGACGCTTTGTCCGTCTCGATTGCGCACAGGATGTCGCCGGTCTTGACCGCGTCCCCTTCCTTGACCCGCCATTCCACGAGGAGACATTCCTCCACCGTGTTGCCTTGTTTGGGCATTTGAACAGAGACTGCCATAATAAAATCCTCCACTATGTTGTCGCCCGAAGTGCACGCTTCACACAATTTTTGTAAACATCCGCCGGTACGATCCGAGGCGCCCGTCGTCCGGTTCCATATCGGTGGCGAGCCAGGCCCGGTCGGGACAATGATCCCAGACGCCGGCCGCCGCCACGCCGAACTTGGACCGGTCGAGCGCGACAAGGACGGTCCCGGACCGCTTCGCCACCACCGCCTTGACGAGGGCGTCCTCCACCGTCACTTCATTCAGGCCCGTTTCCGGCATGATTCCCCAGGCGCTGAAAAACGCCTTATCAAACACCAGCGCCTCCACCGACCGCATGGCCAGGGGCCCGATAAGGTTGTCGGTCCGCACGTCCAGCGTGCCGCCGATGAGGATGGGCGTCGGTCCCCGGAGGCCGGCGATGCGGTTGAACGTTTCTATGTTATTGGTCGCCACCTGGAGGCGGCTCCTGCCCTTCAGGTGTTTAACCAGATTGAGGATGGTGGTGGAGCCGTCCAGGTAGATGCTGCCGTGGTCGGGGATTTCGCCGGCGAGTTTTTCCACCGCCCGCCCCTTGGCCCTGGCGTTTTTTGACAGCCGGCTGGTGAAGCGGAACCGTTCCCCGGCCATGGCGCCGCCGTGGACGCGTATGGCCAGACCCTGATCCTCGAGGGTTCGGAGGTCGCGGCGGATGGTCATTTCAGACACGCTGAAGCGTCGCGCCAGTTCCGACACCAACGCTTCCCCGCCGTCGTTCAGGATGGCGGCAATGGCTTGTTGGCGCGGTTCGGCGAGTTCCGGCATGGCGTTCACTCCCTGGAAAAGAGCAGCGTGGCGATTCACAAATCTGGACTGTGGTGCGATTCAAATTTCCTTGATGTTCGTTTGTGTTCGATTTATCATAAACGAACATTCGACCTTACGCAAGTTTATTTCAGGCAAATCGCATAATTTTCTCTTATTTTCCAAGAATCGGCGCGCCGGTGGCGTCCTTACTCCAGCCGCATGGCGGTCTTGGTGATGGAAAGGCCGGCCGGATTGTCCCCGACGGCGGCGGCGAGGAGTTTGGCCACTTCGTCCGGCCGGGCGCTCCCGGTGGTGGTGTGGGCGATTTCCAGAAGCACCTTCTCCCGGCCGCTGTCGAAGGCGATGGCGCTGAGGTAGGGCCGGATGTTCATGCCCCGGCGCTTCCCGGCCGCGCCGCGTTCGACCTGGATTTCATCCCGGGCGAGAAGAGAGGCGATGGCGGCGTTGAGGTGCGGAAGGCTCGACTGTTGCCAGCCGGCGATTTCGTAAGAACTGGAAACCATCTGCCGCGATTTTTTCACCGGCGGCAGGTTCGTCGCTTCGACAATCCCGAGGGTATCGCCGGCGGCGCTTTTGACCCGGGCGAACAGTTCTTCCAACGGGACCTTTCGATAGAGTTCCAGTTCAATTTCCTCGTGAAGTGACGTGACGCCAAGGCCGAGGGCGTGGGGAAACACGAGGCGCGGATGCGGGTTGAAGCCCTGCGTCATGCGGAGCGGCAAGTCGGCGCGGCGGAGGGCACGCTCCCAAAAGCGCATCATGTCGTGGTGCGAATGGTATATCGCCGGACCGGTTTTCCTGAAGCGGACAACGGTCTTTTGCACAAGTTCACTGTGGTTCATGCGCGGAGCTTCCTTTCGATTTCACTGAGGATGATGCCAAGAAACGCGTTCCGGTCCATCGGCCTGCCGGTGACGGCGAGAATGGATGTCGCCCGGCCGGACAATTCGTCCGGAAATTCCTCCTGGAGCACGTTGACATTGACGCCTATCCCCAGGACCAGCCACTCCGGGACGCCGGCCCGGCTGCCCGATTCCACCAGGACGCCGGCGATTTTTCGGCCGTTCAGGAGGAGGTCGTTCGGGCTTTTAACCGTCGGTTCCGGAACACCGGCCTGGCAAAACGCCTCCACCAATGCCGCCAATGCCTCCCCGGTCACCGCTTCCGGGCTGGACCGGTGACGCGGGCCGGCCGGCAAAATGCACGAAAACATCAGGCTCCGGGGCGGCGAAAACCACCCGTGGCCGCGCCGCCCCTTGCCGCCGGTCTGTCGTTCCGCCGGCACGACGGCGCCGACCGGCCCGCCGGCCAGGGCCCAGATGATGGCTTCGTTATTGGTCGATTCGGTCACGTCCAGGGAACGCCATCCCGTCCGGCCGAGGGTTTTTGTCCACAGGTGCGGGACGACTAGATCGAAGTCAACCGGCACATTCTTCGCCAGGAGCCGATAGCCAAGCTTGGTCGACGACTTTATGATGTGCCCGTCCCGGCGTAATTTTGCGATGTGCTTGGCCACCGCCGCCCGGCTAATTCCGAGGAGCCGCGCCAGTTCTTCGCCGGACAGCCATTCCGCCGTTTCCCCGAGAAAGTTCAGGACGCGGTCGGCCGGGGCGGTCATGGGAAAAGAACTCTTGCCAGGGAAGGGCATTTATTGTAAACCTTTTTACTTGATGAAATGGTTGACAATCATTTCGTCAACCGGTCCGCGACCGCCATGCGGTCATAATGTCATTTATTATATGGAATACCGTACCCGAGGGGAACCATCCATGCACCACGAACTCACCGGCGCCATCGAGGACGCCCTGGCCGGCCGCCCCGTCGGAGCCGAACGGGCGGCGGCGCTCATCCCGCACCTCACGGACAACCTCCTGGACGCCATGGCGGCGGCCCGGGTGGCCTGGTCCGGCCGGTCGCGGGCGCCGTTCACCTGCGGCATTGTAAATGCGAAGTCGGGCCGCTGCCAGGAAAATTGCGCCTTCTGCGCCCAGTCGGCCAGCCACGATTCGAACCCGCCGGTCTATCCCCTCGTCGATTCGGACGAACTCCTCCGCCGGGCCGAAATCCTCGCCGACGCCGGTGTCACCCGGATGGGCATGGTCACGAGCGGTACCGCGCCGACGCCGGGCGACTTCGACAAACTCTGCGCCGCCGCCGAACGCATCTGCGCCCGCGTCGACATCGGCCTCTGCGCCTCGTTCGGGCTGTTGCGTGAAGACGAAGCCCGGACCCTCCGCGCCGCCGGTTTTTCCCGGTACCACCATAACCTCGAAACATCCCGCCGCCACTACCCGAACGTCTGCACCTCGCACGGCTACGACCAACGGGTCGAGACGGTACGCCACGCCAAGGCGGCCGGCCTCGAGGTCTGTTCCGGCGGCATCTTCGGCATTGGCGAAGACTGGGACGACCGCATCGCCATGTCGGCAGAACTGGCCGGCCTTGATGTCGATTCGATACCGGTCAATTTCCTGACGCCCATTCCCGGCACGCCGCTGGCCGCACAGCCCCGTCTGGCGCCGGCCGAGGCGCTCGTCATCATCGCCGTTTACCGCCTTATGCACCCGGACCGGGACATCGTCGTCTGCGGCGGCCGCACCGGCCTCGGCCGCTACGAAGTGCTTATCCCGTCCGCCGGCGCCAACGGCCTCATGGTCGGCGACTACCTGACGACCAAAGGCGCCGGCCTTCGGGAAGACATCGAGCTCCTCGCCACCCTGGGACTCCGGGCATGATCGCGTCGTCGACGCCGCCAGGCGGCCGCCTCGTTTTCGTCACCGGCACCGGCACCGAGGTCGGCAAGACCATAACCACCGCCGCCTTGGCCCGTGCCGCCGCTCTCCGTGGCCTCACGGTCCAGACCATAAAACCGGTCCAGACCGGGTGCGCCGCCGCCCCGGACGGCACGCCCATCGGGTCCGACGCCGACCTCTATCGGGAAGCCTGCCCGAACGGCGCGGCGGCCGTCCTCGATTTTTACCCGGTCCCGGCTTCGCCCCATTACGCCGCCGGACTGGTGGGGAAACGCCTGTCGGCGGACAGCATCGCCGCCGCCATTCGCGCCCGCCAGGCCGACGCCGACATCACCTTCATTGAAGGCGCCGGCGGCCTTCTCGTACCGTTGAACGAGGCGGAAACGTTCGCCGACGTTATCGCGAAACTCCCCGGCGTCCAGGTTGTTCTCGTCGCCGCGAATATTCTCGGCGCCATCAACCAGGTTCTCCTGACCCTGGAAGCGCTCCGCGCTCGCGGCCTCGAACCGGCCGCCCTTGTTGCGAACCAATCCAATCCCGCCGTCACGATGGACGACACCGCCGCCGCCATCGCTCGGGACAACCTGTCGGTTTACCGCACCGTCGGCAAAATCCCCGTTGTCGCGACGTTGTCGCACCATGCCGCCCTCTATGGCGAACCGGTCGAACTGGCCGACGCCAAAGCGGACAATGAGAAAACGCGCCACCGAGACAGCGACCGCGCCGACGCCTGGGACGACGCCTCGGCCGAGCTCCAAACCGTCGTCGATGCCCTGACCGCGTCGCCAAACGATGACAACGAAGAGGAGGAAGATGTCCTCCGCCAAGACGCCGCCCACCTCTGGCACCCGTACGCCAAGACCCACCCGCCGACGCCGGTCTGGGAGGCGGTCCGCACCGCCGGCACCCGTATCACCTTGCGGGACGGTCGTGAACTGGTCGACGGCATGTCGTCCTGGTGGTCTGCGATTCACGGCTACAACCATCCGGCTTTGATGGCGGCGATCCGTGAACAAGTCGCCACCATGCCGCATGTCATGTTCGGCGGCCTCACGCACCGGCCGGCGGCGGAACTGGCCCGGCGCCTCGTCGACATCGCGCCGCGTGGCCTCGGCCGCGTCTTCTTCGCCGACTCCGGATCGGTCGCCATGGAAGTGGCGTTGAAGATGGCCATCCAGTACCAGCACGCCACCGGACACCCGGAAAAACGCCGTTTTCTCACGCCCCGGGGCGGCTACCACGGCGACACCATCGGGGCGATGAGCGTCTGCGATCCGGTCACCGGCATGCACGGCCTGTTCGCCGGAGTGGTTCCGGAGCAGATCTTTTTCGACAAGCCGGCGTGCCCGTTCCACGGCGAGTTTCAACCGGAAAGTTTAGCATCGCTCGAAGAGGCGTTCAGGCTCCACGCGGACGGCATCGCCGCCGTCGTCCTCGAGCCGGTGGTCCAGGGCGCCGGCGGCATGTGGTTCTACCGCCCGGAATACCTGACGCGCCTCCGGGAACTCTGCGACCGCCACGGCGCCATTCTTATCCACGACGAAATCGCCACCGGTTTTGGCCGCACCGGCAAACTCTTCGCCAGCGAATGGGCCGGCGTGACGCCGGACATCATGGCGGTCGGGAAAGCCCTTACGGGCGGCGTCATGACCCTGTCGGCCGTCCTGGCGAAAGACGCCATCGCCGAAGCGATTAGCCTGGACGGCGTTTTCATGCACGGCCCGACCTTTATGGCGAACCCGCTGGCCTGCCGCGTCGCCCTCGCGAGCCTTGACGAACTGTTCACCTGCCACTGGCGCGACCGGGTGCGGCATATCGAACAGGAACTCGCGGCCGGACTGGAACCGCTCCGCCCGGCGGAAGGCGTCCACGACGTCCGCGTCCTCGGCGCCATCGGCGTTGTCGAAATGACCGAGCCGGTGGCGATGGACAGGTTGATGGCGTTCTTTGTCGACCAGACCGGAGCCTGGCTCAGGCCGTTTGGACGCCTCATCTACACGATGCCGCCGTACATAGCGACTGACGACGACATCCGGACCATTACCACGGCTATTCAGCGGGCGGTTAAGGAGAAGGCATGGCGGTAACATTACTCTGCGCCTACGCGGGCGCGCTTCTGGTGATTTCCCGGTTGGCGGTGCGGAACGGCACCGGCGCCGGAACGTTCTTCGTGAACGACCGGGCCTCGAGCGCCAGTGGCGTCGCCATGTCCCTCGTCGTCTCCTGCGTCGGCGCCTCGGCGACGATGGGCATGGCCGGCCTCGCCTTCACCATTGGCACCCCGGCGTTCTGGTGGCTTGGCGCCGGCGCCGGCGGGCTTGTCCTCCTGTCCCTCTTCATCGCCCGCCGCGTCCGGGAGACCGGCGCCTTCACCATGCCGGAAATGATTAACACCCTTCTTGGCCGCCGCACCCGACTCCTTGTCTCGGCGGTCATCGTCATTGCCTGGACGGCGATTCTGGCGGCGCAGTTTGTCGCGTTGTCGAAACTTCTCGGCGCCCTTCTCGGCTGGGGCGACGGGCTGTCCCTCGGCCTCGGCTTCGTGCTTGTCGCCGTACATACGCTTGGGGGGCAGGCGGCGGTCATCCGCGCCGACCGGTTGCAGTTTTATATACTCGTCGCCGGACTGGTGACGCTGGTGGCCTGGCTGACCTGGACCAATCCCGGCTGGCTGCCGGCCACCCGCTTAGAAGTGGTGAACGCCGAGTTCAGTACGGGCGATCTGTTTCGGTACATCTTTGTCGTTGGCGGAAATTACTTCGTCTGCCCGATGCTGTTTGGCCGCCTCCTCTCGGCCGAAAGCGCCAGCGCCGCCCGCCGTGGCGGCCTGATGGCGGCGGTCGGCCTGGCCCTGGCCGGCGCCCTCATCGTCGCCGTCGGCCTCGGCTGTCGCGGCCTGGTGCCGGACGGCACCGCCGCCGACGCCATCCTGACCACCGCCGTGAACACGGTGCTGCCGGGCTGGCTGGCGCCGCTCCTTCTTCTCGTCCTCGTTTCGGCCGTGGTATCATCGGCCGATTCGTGCCTGGTGACATCGGCCACGGTCCTCAGTTACGACCTCCTCGGCCGCCATGGCAAATAGTCGTGCCGCGCCTGCGTTCTCGTCCTTGGCGCCGCCGGGCTGGCGTTGATTCTTCTGGAACGGAGCATCATCGGCTACCTGTTCATGGCCTATGATCTTTATGTGGCGGGAGTGGTGATGCCGGTGTTTGTGGCGATTATGGCCGGGAAAACGCGGCGGCTCCGCTCGTCCTGGTTCATCGCAGCCATTGCCGCCGGCGGCCTGTTCGGTCTCGGCGCGGCGGCCGACGGCCGGGAAGAATTGAGTCTGGCCGGGGTGGCGGTGTCGCCGCTCCTCGCCGTCCTCGGCGCGGCGGCGTCGCCTCGGAAAAATGCCGACACTGTCGTCATGACGCGAATGACGCCGCTGAAGTAAAGCGACCAGATATGGAAGTAAAGTAATGGAGAAGAGGCGAGGCAGGGGAATGACCGGAGCGAATCCACACAGGATTGGCGATCAAGCGACGGTTATTTCTCGCCGAACATCGCTTTCCGCCGGAGGATGTGGTGGTAATGCTGGGCGAAGCGGTGGGCCTCGTCCCGGACGTGCATGAGAAGTTTCAACCCTTCGTTCCGTCGAGACATCGGGAGCGGTTCCGAACGTCCGGCGAGGAATGGCGTTTCCTCCTGCTTCGCCAGGCTCATGAGGACTTTCGGCCTGGCGCCGACTTCAGCCATGGCCTGGGCGGCGGCGCCGAGTTGGCCCTTGCCGCCGTCGATGCGGATGATGTCCGGGAACTCGTCGCCGTTTTCCGCCATCTTGCCGTAGCGGCGGCGCACCACTTCGGCGATGGAGGCGAAGTCGTCCTGCCCGTCGACAGTTTTGATGCGGTAGCGGCGGTAGTTGTCCTTGAACGGCACGCCGTCGAGGAAATAGACAAGTGATCCGACGACTTCCTTTCCCATCAGATTGGCGATGTCGATGCCTTCGATGCGGCGCGGCAGGAAGTCGAGCCCGAGGGCGGCCTGGAGCGCTTCCATTCCCCGTTCCGGTTCGGTCTGCGGGTTCAGTGGGGCGAGGGAGTCGTCGATTCCCGGGTGCTGGTTCAGGGTGAGGAGTGAGTCGACGATATCCCGCAGTTCCGCCGCTTCTTCGAAATGGAGTTCCGCCGCCGCTTTTTCCATGTCTTTCCGCAGATCTTCGATAAGATCCTTTTTCTGGCCGGAGAGAAACCGGCACAGTCCGGACACCCGTTTCCGGTATTCCTCCTTCGTCACCCGGCCGGTGCAGACGCCGGAGCAGCGGTGGAGGTGGTAGTTCAGGCAGCCGCGCTGGCGGAAGTGGCGCGGATTCGCCAGATCGATATGCCGCTGGCACGAGCGGAAGCGGAAAATGCGCTGCAAGACGGCGAGGGCGCCCTTGATGTCGCCGGCCCCGACAAACGGCCCGAAATACCGGCTCTCCGGGTTTTCCCGGCGCCAGGCGGTGCGGACGCGGGGGAAATCTTCGCCCCAGGTGACTTCGATAAAGGGATAGGCGTCGTTGTTTTTAAGAAGAACATTGTAGCGCGGCTGCATGTCCTTGATGAGCCGGCTTTCAAGAAGGAACGCCTCGAGTTCGGAATCCGTTTCCACATACTCGAAGTCGACGATGTTCTCGACAAGGGCGAGGTCCTTGTTCTGGCGATCGCGTTTTTGAAAATAACTGGATACGCGGCGCCGCAGGTTCTTCGCCTTGCCAACGTAGATCTCGGTGCCGTCCTTGTCGTGCATGATGTACACGCCGGGACCTTCCGTGAGAGAACGGGCTTTTTCGAGGAGTTTTTCGTTCTTGTCCATAGTTCTCAATTATACTGAAGCGCGCAGAAAATTCGGCTGTTAATTAAGTAACCTCCATGCGCGCTTCAGGCTTGGGAATTACATTTCCTAAAAGTCAAAGTGGCTTTGATATACTATGGCAACCGCCTCGCCATCCTGCGGGAAAAGCGCCGTCGACGACGGATGCGGCCAGGCCGGAAACGCCGGTCCAGACAAAGTTGAATTCGACATGACAATCTTACCCATCCCCAGCGCCGTCTCAACCCCTTACGTCGGCCGCCTCGCTCCGGCGCCGACCGGAGCGCTCCATCCGGGGAACGCCAGGACGTTCCTCGTCGCCGTCCTCCGCGCCCGCCGGGCCGGCGGCAGGCTGATACTCCGCCTGGAAAACCTCGACCACCCGAAAGTCAAACCCCACGCCGCCGCCGAGTGCTACCGTGATCTCCGCTGGCTCGGCCTCGACTGGGACGAAGGCCCGGCCGCTTCTTTTCCGCCGGTACGGGGCAACGACCCGGCCGGCGACCAGTTCGTCCAGTCGGAACGGTCGGCCCTGTACAGGACGGCGCTGGACCGCCTCCGCCAGGCCGGAGCGATCTACCCCTGCGTCTGTACGCGGAAGGATCTGGACCAATACCAGTCCGCCCCCAACGCCGGCGAAGACCTCCGGGAACGCCGCTATCCAGGCCTTTGCCGTGGCCGTTTCCGGGACGGGGCCGTTGCCGCCGCCTGTGCCGGCCGCGAACCGGCCTGGCGCTTCCGCCTGGACGACGACGCGACAGTCGCCTTCGACGACGGTTTTTACGGCAGGCAATGCGGCCGCCCGGGCGAATGGTCCGGCGACTTCCCCATCGCCCGGGGCGACCAGGCCGGCTACCAACTGGCTGTCGTCGTGGACGACCACGCCATGGGCGTCACCGAGGTGGTGCGCGGGGACGACCTCCTCGCCAGTACCCAGCGGCAGATCCTCCTCTACGCCGCCCTCGGCCTGACGCCGCCCCGGTTTTACCACCTGCCGCTTGTGGTCGGCCCGGACGGCCGACGGCTGGCGAAGCGCCACGGCGATACGAGGTTGTCGTGTTTGCGGCAGGCGGGACGCGGCCCGGAACGGTTGCTCGGCTGGTTGGCCTGGAGCTGCGGCTGGAGCGAATCGCTCCGTGAAATGTCGTTTAACGAAGTGGAGTCGGCGGCGGATTTTTCAAAAATCCCCCGCGAACCGGCGGTCCTCACGCCGGAGGACGCCGCCTGGATAGGGTTTTGACAACATCATAAAACGGGTTATCCGGTCCGTGGCGTCACCGGCGCCGAAACGACAACTGCGGGAATCACCGCCACACACACCGATGGCATCGGCAATGGAGCGACAATTCCCGCAGCAAAGTCAGTTCACAATGTACCCGGGTAACGCTTATCCCCAGATCTTGTCGATCTCTTCCTTGGCAATCCGGCACCAGTCGATGGCGTTTTGCGGATTGTTGCCGAGGGTGTGGTTGTCTTTCATGATGAATTCGACGCGGCAGTTGTGCGGCCGGGTGATCTCCAGGGTCTTCCTGACGTCGGCGCGGACTTCGTCGTGGTTGACCTTCGGGAACGACAGCGGCGTCGGCGACGGCTTCCGGGAAAAGACGTACTTGTCGCCCAACGCTTCCGCCATGAATTCCTGATCGGCCCATGCCGAAATGGACAGGCGTCGGAGCCGCGGCGCGTTTTTCAAAACATGCCAGCGACCGTCCAGCGGCTCGCAACAGCCGTAGCAGTTCAGGCCGAACCGATCCATAACCGGCACCTGGTACTGGAAGATGAATTCCTCGAACATGTCCGGACTGACACCGACCGTCTCCTGGCTTTCGACAAAGCCCCACATATCCATGGCCCTGACGTGGTTCGGGTCGAACCCGTCCTGCGGCAACTCTGTCGTCCAGCCGAAACCGCCCGAGCCGACATAGGTGCCTTCGTGGTTGGCCCAGAGGTAGCCGTTTTCCTCGAGAAAGTCGATTTTCGCCAGCCAGCCGTCCGACATGAACTTCATGACCTTGTGGACATATTCCGGATAATCGTAAAAGTCCATGAGGAAATTGTCCATGTCGCGGAGGCGGATATAGTCGGAGGTGCCGGCGAGGGCGTGCCACTACGGCGTCGACCGCCGCACCCGGAGGATGCCGCCGAAAATGTCCTGCGCCAGGCCAAGGATCCGGGCCGACATCTCCTTGTCGACATCGATGACCGGCGTCCTGAGCTTCGGGAAATCCTCGTCGTAATCCTTCAACGCCACTTCCCAGGTGTAGGCGCCGCCGTCGTCGCCGCCGACGCGGATTTCCTGGAGGCCCCACTGGGAGTCGGTATAATGGAGCGGCACGTTGAAGTAGTTTTCAATAACGCGGTCGTCCATCATCTTCGTTCCCCAGAAAATCTCTTTCCGGAGTGCCATTTCCCACACCCGGGCCAGGGGGTCCCGCGTGACGAGAACGTCCTGCGGGATAATTTCGTTCCAGCCGAATTCGGGATCGCAGAACACGAGGGGCCGGTCGGAGACGAGGTCGTTGTGTTCGGTCCACCATTTTTTCCGCTGTGCCTGGATAGGCAGTTCGGCCAGGGCCGCGACTTCGTGGGCAAGGCTCCGGAGCGCTTCCACCTCCTCCGGCGTAAACTTCAGGCTTGTGTCGATGCCGTAGGTGTTCGGCAGGGAGTCGGGAATCTGGTTAAAGGAAGGGCACTTTGGCGCTGCGGTCGCGGAGTGGCTCATCGTCATTTCCTTTTTCAAAAAGGGGGAGCGAACTGCACTGCGTTAGGTGTACACGAAAATGCCATGAAGTAAAGAAAATATTGAGAGATTCTTGAAAAAATATGGAATATGGCAAGAAGCGGTACTTAAGATATACAGGTATGGGTACGATGATTTCATAAAATTCAATAATTAACTTTATAGTAAAAAGAGTGTTATGGCGTAATAAACATAGCTTACGTTATTAAGTGTAGTGATAATATTTGTATAGAAAATTTCATCATGAAATTAATGT
>JAJBTL010000149.1 GCA_020860865.1 Planctomycetota bacterium
CCCGATGACCATCCCGGCACACCCGCCCACCGCCTGCAACACGCGGAGCTGGATGAACACGCGGATGTCATGGGTGAACGAGAGCCCGAGGGACGCCGCCGCGTACAAGGCCATCCCGAGAAGGAGCGGGCCACGCCGACCAAACCGATCGATAATCGGCCCATACACCGGCTGCCCGATGGCGAGGCCGATGAAGAAGACGGAAAGCGTCATCTGCACCGTCCCGAGGTCGGTCCCCAGTTCGGTCGCGATGGTGGGAAAGGCCGTCAGGTACATGTCGATGGAAAACGGCGCAAACGAAAACAGCGTCCCCAATAATACCGTCAACGCCCCCGCCCGCACCTGTTTTGATTCGCCTATGGCTATCGTATTCACCTTGTCACATCCTTTCAAAAAACCCGTTCGTCACCGCCTGGACGTGTTCGGACAATGTCTCGAGAACCCGGATGGCGGTCCGGCACTCGCCGTCGCGGATATCTCCGAGCGCCGCCGCCAACGCGGCATGGTAGGAATCGACGTAGCGGGAATGGAACTCCTCCCCCTTCTCCGTCAGGCTTATAGCGACGAACCGCCGGTCACCCGGCACACTCGCCTTCCTGACATAGCCGAGCGCTTCCAACTCGGTAATCAATTTCGTAATGCTTGGAGCGGTACTTTTCATCACCGTGCCGACGTCGCTGACATAGACGGCGTCCTTCTCCTTTACCAACTGGTGGATGGCATCCATGACATGCGCATGGCGCGGCACCACTCCCTCCGGCAACGGCGGCAGCATCTGGAGCGCCTTCCGCGCCAAATGGCAGGCATCCAACAGGTCTTTCACCAGGCGTTGATTCATGGCTGTCCGATCTTTTATAATAAGGTAGTTACTTTTGGTAATTATCTTAGGTAACTTTATCTTATCTCCAGCCTTTGTCAACCCAAAATCTAAAAGATGCAAAGCAAAGCGAGGGGATACGACGAATTTTCAGCGCGTTCAGTATAATCCCAGTCAGAAGTTGGGAGTGCGTTTACCACGACAGGAATGCGCCGCCTCTTGAAAAAAAATCTCCCCGGGAGAAAATAAAACCCATTCTCAGGGCGGGGTGCAAGTCCCCCCCGGCGGTGACTCCTTCGGGAGAAGCCCGCGAGCGCCTTTCCGAGTGGAAATGGTTGCAGATCTGGTGCGATTCCAGGGCCGACGGTAACAGTCCGGATGGAAGAGAATGTGCAGGAAGTGGCATTGTGTCCTGTTTTGGCGTCGGTCGCATCGTCCTCCATACCGGATGGATGGTGTCGCATCGGAATCGTAGCGTTTTAAATTGATTGGGGACCTTCCCCCACGCTTTTCGGTTGCTTCCAGTAAAAACCGTAAAACGTGGAAGGCACCACGTTCTCTTTAAAATGCGCCAGCCAATTCACCGCAAATCCCCTCCCGGCTTCCGCCCTGATTCCAGTTTTCCCTGTCGAAAAGGAGAAACAATGAATCGGGAAAAGGAATCAGCCGCAGTACACGACCGTATCGGTAATGCCCTCGCTTCACTCCGTTCCGGAAATGGCGTCCTCGTGGTCGATGATGCCGACCGCGAAAACGAGGGCGACCTCATTTTCCCCGCCGAAACGCTGACAGACACGCAGATGGCGATGTTAATCCGCGAATGCAGCGGCATTGTCTGCCTCTGCCTGACTCCGGACAGGGCGGCGGTGTTGCGGCTCCATCCCATGGTCGCGGAAAATACCAGTAGATACGGCACCGCCTTCACCTGCAGTATCGAAGCGTCCAGCGGCGTGACGACGGGCGTTTCGGCGCAGGACCGCGTCGCCACAATCAAAGCGGCGGTGGCTCGGGAGGCGAAGCCGGAGGATCTCAACCGGCCGGGCCACGTGTTCCCCCTCGTCGCCAGGCCGGGCGGCGTGCTGGAACGAAGCGGACACACCGAGGCGACGGTGGATCTGATGCGATTGGCGGGATTCAGTCCGGCCGGCGTTCTCTGCGAACTGACTCTGCCGGACGGCAGAATGGCGAAAATGGCAGAAATAGAGGCATTTTCACAACACGAAAATATTCCCATCGTGTCGGTCGCGGATATCGTCGCCTATCGCCAGCGGGAGGAATGCGCATGAAAGAAGCGCTCTTTGTCCTCATAGACGAATACGCGGATTGGGAACCAGCCCTCCTCGCGGCCGGGTTGCGGCGCGGCTTCGGGTTGTGGGAACCACGTTATTCGGTACGGACCGTGGCGCCCGGTTCATCGCCGGTAATATCGATAGGCGGGTTCCGGACAATGCCCGATTATACCTGCGACAACGCGCCGGACGACTTTGCCGCGCTCATCCTCATTGGCGGGACCGACTGGTTCGGATCCGGCGCGGCGGCGGTGCTGCCGCTGGTTCGCCGGGCAATCGCGATTGACGCCGTTCTTGGCGCCATCTGCGACGCTTCCGTGTTTCTTGGCGCCCACGGTTTTCTCAATGCCGTCAACCACACAAGTAACGGTCTGGGCTATTTACAAGAAAAGGCGGGAGCCGCCTACACCGGCGAGACGATCTACCGGCACGACGCGCCTTCGGTTCGCGACAAGAAAATTGTGACTGCGAACGGGGCCGGGTTTATTGATTTCGCCATGGATGTGCTTGACGCGTTGGAGGCGGCACCTCGGGAAAAACTCGATATGTTTTCAACCATGTATAAACAAGGCCTGTACCCGGCCTAATTATCCACTATGACTTTTTATCGCCGCCCGGTCGATTGGCCGGGCGGCGATTGTTTGCACACTGCTGGCTGTATCAGGCCATGGTACGGTTAAAGTGAGAAGGCGTTCGTTTTATGGAAGTATACAAGCTGCAATCCGGGCGCCACCATTTCCTCCTTGTACCGCACATAGCCTAATCGCTCGTACAGCGCCATGTTTCGGGTACTTTTGGAACTGGTGAAAAGTTCGCAGCGAAACACCGGGAAATATTTCTCAATAGTCGTGAGTAAACGAGTGCCAAGGCCCTGCCCCCGATATTCCGGCAGCACCATGAGCTTTCCGATGCACAGAGTTGCCGCTTCGACATGCCCGCGAACCGATCCGATGATTTCCCCGTCCGGCGTGACCGCCTTCAGAATGATGCCAATCGAATAATCCTGACGCGTGTCTTCAAGCGTATCCTGAAGCGGCGGGATGGAAAAATCGTTCAGGAGTTCGGCCTCGCTCCGGTAGGCGCGGTGCTGTAAATCCAGGATTGCCTGGAGGTCGGCCTCACCGGCGGGAAGGATTTCCAGTTCCGAAATGTCCACTTTAATCCTCCAACCAGGGAACGTCAGAGTGCCGGCCGGCAAGGTTCGGCTCCTCGACGGTGTGAATGCCGAATCCGACCATGTCGTTCACCATATACGTTAAATTTACCAATTATCCATGAAAGGACGTAATTGATATAGCGGACAGCTATTGCAGGGTAGCACTTTATAACTCTTATAACAGGAGTACAACAATGGATCAACGCAAAAACAATGGTAAACGCGGCAGCTCGCAGCAGGGTTCAGGTGACCGTTGCCGCGACGAAAACGGCCGGTTTGAAAGCTGCGACAATAACAGCAGCAGCAACAGCAGCAACTCCAAGTCGAACTCCGGCGGCAACAAGTCCTCCGACAGCAAATCCTCGGGCAACCGTTCGTCCAACGAACGCTGCCGCGATGAAAACGGCCGTTTCGAGAGCTGCGAATAATCGAAAATAAGTATAGTAAACCTATCTTACCTCATGACTCCGTCGTCACGGCATGAATGATTGGTTGTGGTTTTAGCCCGCTTTCGGGATAAAACCCCGGAAAATCAATTCTCCCCGTCGCGGTGGTAAGGGTTTAGATCGGTTAGGCAACAATAAAACCCACTACTCCGGCGTTATGGAGAGTGGGTTTTTCTGTCTAAAATCGACCAGTTGTTACGTTACTAACTTTAGATGACCTACGGCGCCGGCCACGATTCCCTCTTCGCCAGGGCGATACTTGAGGTGCGGACACCTAGGCCGCTCCATTCTTTCCATTGGCGAGAAGCATGCGCGACCCAACGAGCTCGAGGGCAAAACATAACCCGAGAAGGGAGACGCTTAGAATAACCGGCGGTGAAAGAAACACGTCGATTGAGTACAACGCCGTCATGAGTATTAATATTGCGACGGCTTTCTTGACGCCCGGATCCAAACCGCTTTGTCGATGGTGATAAAACACGCCGTGTTTGCAGATGAAAAAGACGGCGGCTGAACCGAAGAGAAAATCTAATAATGTCCGTCTCGGCAAGTGGTCGGCGTAAAGAAGATGCAGATTGGCCGCCAGGATCATGATGGCGGCCAGAATGAAGAAATGACTGTACAATATCAACTGACCGTTCGTGTTGAGATGCCGGTCCAGAGTGTTCTCGAAGTCGTGGAAATATGATCCCCACATCACGCTGATAAGGAAAAAAGACGCGGCGGCAAATGCCATCGAGTATCCGCTGTCCCCGCTCTCCGACAAGATATCGGTAATGGATACCAGACTTTCGCCAAACGCGATGAGAACGAATAGGCCCAATCGTTCACTCAAATGGGGCAGGTTGACCGGTGTATATTTCAAATACCCGCGAAAAAACAACGGTAAAACAATATCTGCGAAAATGCCCGCATACATGATGGTGTAGCGCCAATTGCCGCTGAAAAAAATAGAGGAACCGGTAATGACCGCGCCCGCCGTGAACAACCGCGAAAGAACGCTGGCCGTTCGGCATCTGGCATCGTCCAGCCGACGTTTACCGGCCTGGACGTACTGTGCGACGGTGAGCGCCCTGAAACCAAGATAACTCAGAAGGAAAATATGGTACGTGCTATTGTTGAAATCAAAGTTTATATGCACTGTCATCAGGATAAGACAGAACATCTGTAAAAGCATATAGATTGCCGGATGGTTGATTTCGTCGCTGTACCGGTTGAAAAGCATGGTCTGCCCGGCCCACAGCCAGAACATGGGAAACACCATGAGAAGAAACTCGCCGAAGTACTGATGGACCTGTTCGGGATGATGCTCCGCATTTATCAATATCCGGGTAATAAGGGATACAGTGGTGACGAAGACAAGATCGAAAAAAGTTCCAGCCACGAGACTTTTTTCTCTTCCAAGCCGGCTCCTCCGTGCGGCTGGACTACCACTCCAGCCTTGACCACCCCCCACCGGCATTATTCCGAATTTTACGGCATGGCGTCGCCAATTGGAATATACGGCCACTTTTTTATTCCACAGGTCTGGTCGATAAAAACACTGGCTGGTATACTGGGCGGCGGGAACACTGCGGCACGATGGAAACCCGCGTCTTTCTTCAGGGACAACTTCGGCGTGACGCGTAACGCAAACTGCGAAACGTTTTTTTACGCCGTCATTATAGAAAAGGTTGCGTAATGGAAAAAAGTAAAGGCACGGCCAAGGCCCAATGCCCGGTGGAATACACCCTTACTCAAATCAGCGGCAAATGGCGCATCAAGATCCTCAAGGAACTGTCGCAAGGACCGGTTCGTTATGGACAGATTGGCCGGTCGATTCAGGGTATAAGTGCCAAAGTTCTTATCCATCACCTGCGGGAGATGGAGGAGGACGGACTCGTTGTCCGCACGGTGTACCCGGAAGTACCGCCACGCGTGGAGTACTCGCTCACCCGGGCCGGGGTCAGTGTTTTTTCCATGCTGTCCACCCTGCGCGATTGGGGGCTGGTTGCCGGTAAGGAGGCACAGGTGGAATGCCGCAATTGTGAAAAGTGCGTTCCAAGAAACTACCAATGGCTTACCGAGGACCCGGACACATAAATTGATAGCCCGAACAAGGCGGTTTTCGCCAACCGCCTTCCCGCCAGTATTTCCAACCAAGCATGGTTTCTCATCGAGTTGCCTGAAGAACCGCCAATACTCGACCGGAGAACCAGCACCGCCGTGGCCTCTTCGCGAAAAAAGAATAAACCGCCTCCCTGCAAATCCCGTCCAGCGACATTTTTCACCTCAAGGTTAGTACGATAACAAAAAGGTGCCTACTTGCACGAAGGAAAATATGAGGTAGTAATGAATACATGCCGCGCGCAAGGCAGTACGGTCTTTTCGAAATCATTATTTATGACAACTCGTTGTCACACCATTTTAGGAGAAATACCATGGAACCGAAAGCGTACCTCGAAATCACCCTCTCCATTCCCGAAGCCAAGCGTGGCGCCGCCGCGAAGGTATATAGCGATTTCCGTCAGCCTTTCCTGGATACCATCAAGGGCGCGGTCAGTAAAAATCTTCTCGTCCGCGACGAGGATGTGCAGGTTCTTCACGGCTTTCAGTCGGCGGATGTTGCCGCCGCCTATCTCAAGACGAACATGTTCAACGATGACGTCGTACAAGGTCTGCAACCGTTGTGGGACAAGGCTCCAGATGTCCGGATCTACACTATAGCGTAATCACAGGTATGGCGTGAACCTCAACTCATACTAAAGGAAAGCCCTTTGGCAGCGTTGCCAAAGGGCTTTCTTCGTTTTTAAGCTTGGATGTTGTGTGGATGAAAATTCCGATTCAAGGAGAATTGCGTCCAAGAGAGTGATTCTCTACAATAGCAATCTCTTTCTTCACCCAATGAGGATGTATGATGAAAACTGAATCACCTGAAGCCAACGAAAATGACAAAGACATTTTTGAACGAGAAATTTACACAACACAGGATTTACTGAAAATGATATTTACTCCGGCCGGTTCAGGTGGCTATCTTTCAACCTACATCCCTGAACTGGACCACATCGGGATAGCGAGAAAAGGCGAACTTACGCTTCTGGCCGGCAGGTCACAGTCGGGGAAGTCGAGTCTTCTCTACAACATACTGCGCAATGTCTGTTATAAAGACGGTGTCCATGTTGGCATCATCAGTATCGATCACAACGTCCATGACATTATGAGCTCTATCGCCACAATTCACGCCGGCGAAGATATCGTCCACTACCGAAATAACAGCGATTCGGAATACAGTGACCACATGGACTTTGTTTCAGAAATGTCATTGGATGACATCAAGAAATTCAAGTTATCCATACTTCCATGTTCGTCATTTCCATTTTCATATTCGCGATGCCATGAATCGGCACTGCGCCTCAAATCCGAACGGGATATTGATATCCTGATTATCGATCATATTCTGCCGATTTACATTTCGGATGGCTCTCAATCATCTGCACAAGCCATTACCGACGCCATGCATGCATTCAGAAGTATGGCTCGTGAACTGGGCGTATCCTTATTTCTGTCGATTCAGATACCCGAAGAAACAGACAACGGCATATCGGGTCAGCTCTTATTGGATTGCTTGTGCAAAACCGCCGATACAACTTTGCTTCTTTTACGCGATTCCCCATCGGATGAAGAAGGAAAGATGGCCATGTTTGTTTCAGGCAAGCGAACTTCTATCGAACGACTGTATTTGAACTACTCGCCAAAAACTGGACGATGCAGCAGTTCAATTAACGAAGAGGTTTGGCTGGGTTGGAACGAAAAATATACCCAAAGCTATGAAGAAGAAAGAAGAGCGAGAGAAATCGAGAACGCCACGAAAGCCAAAGATCTGGCTGAAAGCCTGCTTGAAAAATTCGCCGGACAGGAGCTGCTGGTAAGAGAAATCCAAAAAGCACACAACACTTCTGTCAGCAGGGCATTCTACGAGCAGGCGTTGTTGCATCTTGAAAAGGAAGGAAGCGTCACGGTGCGCACCACCAAGAAAAGACGGCGGAATCGGTTTTTGGAACATTATTACGTGTTTTTTAAGCATGCATAAAGCATCTCCTACTTTTCTTTTTCAGGAAAATGGAGTAATAAAGAACCGCCGTGCTTTCGGAACGGCGGTTCTTATTATTCTCTTTACTCAAGCTTCTTCGATGTGGATGTCGGGCGGCGGCTTCCTGAACATATTGGTAAGCCAGGCAAGGTAGATCATGCCCAGGACAAACCAGATGATGCCAAGCAGAATCGCCGTCCGGTCAAGACTGACCAGCAGGTAGATGTCGAGGATCGCCCCCAAGAGCGGGAAAATGAAACCACCGAACACCCCCATCTTTATCTTGCCAGCGAAATAGATGCGGATGACGCAGAGGTTGACGGCGGTGAAGGCGATAAACGCGCCGAAATTGATGAATGAGGTCGAGGTGGTTATGTCGATGGCGAGAGCGATAAGGCCGATGGCGCCGGCGATGGCGATATTGATGGCGGGCGTCTTGTACTTCTCGTGGATAAAGCCGAAAAAACTCCGGGGTTTGAGAATGTTGTCGCGGCCCATGGCGTAAAGAAGCCGTCCGACACTGGCCTGCGCCGAAATACCGGAGGCGAATTGGGCGAGGACAAGACCGGCCAGGAACAGGGTCACGAAAACGTCACCGCCGATTTTCTTGGCAATCTCGAAGGACGCGGCGTCGGCGTTCTCGAAGGCGTAGCCGGGATGGGCGAGCTGGAGCATATAGGAGGCGAGCATGAAGGTGGCGCAGCCAATCACGGCGATGAGGAGAATGGCCCGGGGCATGTTACGTTCCGGGTCGATGGTCTCTTCGGTGAGGGTGGTGACGGCGTCGAAGCCGAGGAAGGAGTAGGCCGCCACCGCCGCCCCGGCGACGGTGAAGGAGAACGGCACATCGTTGAAGAACGGTTCGGCATAGGCGATGCCTCCCGGCCCGGCCGCGGCGACGGCGTAATGCCAGCACAGAAGCACGGTGACGACGACCAGGGCGAACTGGACAATCATCAGGACAATGTTGAACTTCGCGGCCAGTTCGATACCGACGATATTGAGAACGCTGGTGATAAGGATAAACAGGATTATCCACACCCACGAAGGAATGGCCGGAATGGCTGAACTGAGGTATTCCGCCCCAATCAGCCAGATTACCATGGGCAGGAAGAAATAACCGAGGAGCGCCGCCCAGCCGATGATAAAGCCGGAGTTGGCGTTAAAGGTGTGGCGGGTGTAGGGTTAGGCGGAACCGGCGGTCGGGTAGAGGCGGACAAGCTTGCCGTAACTCATGGCGGTGAAGGAAATGGCGATAAAGGCGAACAGGTAGGACAACGGGACCGTGCCATGACTGATTTCGGCAAGAATGCCGTAGGTGCCGTAGACAATGAGGGGTGTCATGTAGGCGAGGCCGAAGAGAAGGACGGACGGCAGGCCGAGGACGCGTTTCAGGCGGGGCTGCGATCCCGCGTTGGTGTGCTCCATTGCTTTCTCCAGAACGGGTTGAATGACGTGTTTCCACATTCCACTCGACGCTGATCAGGTGAACCGGATCGTCGCATACGGCGGCGATCCGAATCATCCGGAACCGCCTTTTACTCGGCGATTTCCAAACTGTCGGGCGTACTGCCGGGACGAAGCGACAGCGGTATGCGCCGCTGCATCGCATAGCGGTATTCCTTTCGGCTCTCCTCCAGGAGGCTCCAATCAATGCGCGCCTTCACCAGCTCCTCATCCTTCCCCGCCTGGACGACCATATTGCCGAAGGGATCGACCACCGCCGATTCGCCCGGGAAGGTCAGGTCGCCCGTGCCGGTGCCGCAGCGGTTCGTCATGACGGCGAAAATCTGGTTTTCCATGGCGCGCGCCGTGATGGCCCGCGCGTGCACCGGTCCGTATGGGTCCATGTTGCCGTTGGTGACGATGAGAAGATCCGCGCCCAACGTGGCAAGGGCGCGCGCCGTTTCCGGAAATTCAAAATCGAAACAGATAAGGATGCCGACGCGGCGGCCGTTCCACATCGCCGTCGGCAGGCTGTCGCCGGGCGTAAAGACGCCAACGTCGGTCGGCCACAGGTGCGACTTCCGGTACCGGAGAACGATGGCGCCGGTCTTGTCGATGAGCAGGGTGGAATTATGGTAACGGCCGTTGTCCACTTCGCCGAACCCGAATGCCACCGCCACGCCCTTTTTGGCAGCCGCCTCCCGGACGGCGGTGACGGCGGGACCGTCGACGGGCTGGGCCACGCCCGGCACCTCGGCGGCCGAAGGGAAGCCGACCAGGGTGGTTTCCGGGAAGACCACCAGTTCGGTGCCTCCCGCCACGTCGACCTTCTCCAACGTCGCCAGCAGCTTGTCGAGATTGGGCTGTACCTCGCCATCGCGCACAGGGATCTGAGCCAGTTCGACTTGCATTTTCCTCTCCTTTTGGAAATGGTACTGCAACAATGCGGAACACGGTCGCAAATCACGAGTGATGAATTTTGTAGCAGGAATTATACGGTCAAGAAGGCACTATACCAAAGTTATCCGAATATGCACTGTTTCTTTTCGTAAAATTTACGAATTTAACAGCAGTTAATAACATCGTACGGTTACGACCTGGCAGGATTCCCGTGCTGACATCCCCGGCAAACACGATAGACGGCTGATTACCCTTGATCCACAGCCGTTTTTCCGCCTTCGGCGATACCCTCCCCGTCGTGATCACGACGCCGCTTTCTTGGCATGATCGGTCGATGAATTTTTCCTCAACGTGCACTTTTCCATTAAAAGGCGAAAAAATCCTAGCACAAGAAAAAGCGCGTTGGAGAGGGTATCCATATTTCACCGTGGAATGACATCGCTCTAATGGAACCGTGAAACCAACGCAGTGCCTCGCTCCACCACCGTAACCAGCACAATTTTAAACAGACTGGCAAAAAGCCCTGTGGAAATGTTCCCAGAAAAGCAATAACCCCCGATATGATCGGGGGTTATTGTGACGGTGCACTGGTGCCGGGAGAGGGGGTCGAACCCTCACGGGCTTGCGCCCACGGGTTTTTGAAACCCGCGTGTATGCCATTCCACCATCCCGGCTTTGGGTTCTCAACTATAGCGAGCGGCGGATAATTGTCAATCCTTTCGCCGGCCGAAACCGCGTCACCGACATGCCGCCGTTGGTACCGACACTTCATGGATTTTTTTCAAGGACGCAACCCGACTCTTTCCCGAGGCTTAGACACACCTCCGGCACATGGGAAAAACAAATAGTCGCCAAGAGTCTTGACAACTCGAATCAGAAATGTACAACTACCTCAGCAATCCACAAGATATTGACATTATTTCAGAAATGATTACCATATATAGTATGATAGGTTACTATATACAGACTGGAAAAGGAGACCGTACCATGGAAATGACTTCGTTCTTTGACGCTGTCCAAAACCACCCCGAGCTTGAAGGCATCGGCATCGACACCTGCCAGGAAGGCAAGACGTCGGTCATCGTCAAGTACACCAAAAATGACCTGATGACCAAGCTCCCCGTCGAGGCCATCGAAGAGTCGGAATGGGGAATTCTCGAAGACGTCCTCACCGGCCAGCGCGAACCGCAGGTCCTGCAGCACATGACCCGCGTCGTCGGCTATTTCAGCCGGGTCGAAAACTGGAACAAATCGAAAGTCGGCGAACTCAAGGATCGCCAGAAAGGCAATTACGCCGTCGTCAACTGAAGGCGGACCGCCACCGCTTTTTCAAAGCATTTTAAGAAATACTGTGATAATCCGAGTTAGGCGCTGGAAGGAGCGTA
>JAJBTL010000424.1 GCA_020860865.1 Planctomycetota bacterium
CCATTATCGCCCTCGGCATCAGCGTCGTCATCTTCACCGGCGGCATCGACCTGTCCGTCGGTTCAGTCCTTGCCATCTCCGGGATCGTCATGGGAAAGATGATCGTCGGCATGGGCGTCCACCCGATAGTCGTCATCCTTGTCGCCATCATAATCGGCGCCATCTGCGGCACATTGAACGGCATCCTCATATCCCGGTTCAAACTGCAACCGATGATCGCCACCCTCGGCATGATGTCCATCGCCCGCGGCGCCGCCCTCACCCTGGCGAACGGCAAGACCATCACCGGCTATCCGGCCGCCTTCCGCTGGATCGGTTCCGGCCGCATCGCCGAGATTCCGGTGCAGATCATCATCATGCTCATCCTCTACACCATCATGTGGTACGTGCTGAAATACCGCAAATTCGGCCGCTACATCTACTCCATCGGCGGGAACGAAGAAGCCACCCGCCTCTCCGGCATCAATGTCAACCGCACCAAGACCCTGGCCTATACCGTGTCCGGCGTCATGGCCTCCCTCGCCGGCATCGTCCTTGTCGCCAAGCTGAACTCGGCCCAATCCATCGCCGGCGAAGGCTACGAACTCGACGCCATCGCCTCCTCCGTCATTGGCGGCGCCAGCCTTCTCGGCGGCTCGGGGAGCGTCTGGGGAACCCTGCTCGGCGCCATCATCATGGGAGTCATCCGTAACGGCCTGAACCTCATGAACGTCTCGTCGTATCTGCAAAAACTCATCATCGGCGTCATCATCATCGCCGCCGTGCTCCTGGATTCGTTCCGGAACCGGAAGCGCGCGTAAAACAGGAAAAATGTCCGAGTGAAGTCCATAGTGTCGTTATGTGAGAACCAGTCGATATGTTCAACTTTAAGGAGAATTCCATGAAAAAAGCACTGCTCGCCGTCGCCCTGTTGTTCGTCCTCGGCACCGGCATCGCCACCTCGGCCGAAAAGACCCGCATCGCCTATGTCGTCAAGGCCATGACCGACCAGTTCTGGATTGATATGCGGGACGGCGCCGAAAAGGCCTCGGAAGAAATGAATGTCGAACTGTCCTTCCAGGCTCCGGAGAAGGAGACGGATGTCGAACGGCAAATTCAGATGGTCGAAAACGCCATCATCTCCGGCTTCGACGCCATCATCCTCTCCGCCGCCGACTCGAAGGCCCTGAACCCGGTCATCGTCCAGGCCAACCGGGCCAACATTCCGGTCATCCTCGTCAACGACACCATCGACCTCAAGGCGCTGGCCGAAGACGGCGGGCATGTCGAGACCTACACCGGCATCGACCAGTACCAGGCCGCCGCCCTCGCCGGCAAATACGCGGCGGAAAAGCTTCCCGGCGGCAAGGTCGTCCTTCTCGAAGGCCCGGCCGGCGTCGACGCCCTCGAGCAGCGCCTCATGGGCTTCCGCGACCAGGTCGAAGGCAAGCCCGGGTTCGAAATTGTCGCCTCCCAGACCGCCAACTGCGACCGTAACCTCGGCTTCAACGTCATGCAGAACCTCTTGACCTCCCGCCCCGACGTCAGCATCGTCTGGTCGGTTAATGCCGAAATGGGCCAGGGCGCCATCCAGGCCATCGAACAGGCCGGCCGCGTCGGCGAAATCGCCGTCTTCGATTTCGACGCCTCCAACGACGACATCCTCACTATCCGGGAAGGTTCCCTCATGGGCAGTGTCGCCCAGCACCCGGCCCTCCAGGCCCGCGCCGCCATCAAAGCCTGCCTCGACGTTCTCGCCGGCAAGAAGCTTCCGGCCCACACCGTCACCAAGGCGGAACTCATCACCAAGGACAATGTCGAGGCGTTCGTCGCCGGCGAGTAAATAACACTGTCCAAACAGTGCGGGAAATGCGTACACTTGAAGCTGTCCATACTCGGCATTCGAGTTAAAAAGACCGAAAGCCGGCGACGAATCAAGTATGGAAAAAGCCTCCACACAGAGCCACGGGCGCGGCGGCCGGAACCGGCGCGCCCATTACACCCCCTCTTTAGGAGTAACGAGCCATGACTCTCAGGAAAGCGGCCAATCTGGAAACGCTCTACACCGAACTGCCGTTTTACGATCGCTTCCAGGCGGCCCGGAAGGATGGGTTTGACTTTATCGAATTCTGGGGCTGGACCGACAAGGATCTTGATAAACTCAAGGCCGCCGCCAAAGACGCCGGCATCGGCATCTGCGGCTTCAATGGCGACGCCGATTATTCCCTTGTCGATCCGACCCACAAAAAGCCGTACCTGGACGCCCTCCGGAAATCCCTCGACGTGGCGAAACGGATCGGCTCCCTTAGCGTCACCATCCATTCGAACGCCCTCGGCGACGGCGGCGTGGTCGTGAACCACTACGACGATCTTTCCGACACGGTCAAGCTCTGCTCCATGTACGACACCCTGTTGGCCTGCGTACCGCTCGCCGACGAGTACGGCGTCAACCTGAACCTCGAGGGTCTGAACATCACGACGGATCACGTCGGCAATTTCCTCCAGACCACGCAAATGGCGGCCGAAATCATCCGCCTCATCGGTTCGCCCCGCCTCAAGGTTCTCTATGACGCCTACCATATGCAACTAAACGAAGGCAAACTGGCCGACACCCTGACCGCCTATGTCGACGCCATCGGCCACATCCACGTCGCCGACGCGCCCGGCCGCCACGAACCCGGAACCGGGGAAATCAACTACGCCTTCCTTCTCCGCCACCTGGAAAGCCTCGGCTACACCGGCATCGTCGGCTACGAACTGTTCCCGAAGACCGACACGGCAACGGCCGTGAAGGCGATCATGGCGAACGGCTGATGACGTTTTTAATCCGGGGAAGGCGTGGAAGGGAATTGTGAATCACTGTGAGACACGGGCTGAACCCTCCTGCGCCGATCCGGAAACTATCACGGCGCCGACCCGCGACGATGGACCAGAGTACCGATTTTCCCGCCGATTCGCTGCCAACGAAGACGCATCGTCGCGGTAAGGCGTTTTTATTCCGCCCATGACACTTTCAAACAGGCGCGCCCATACGGGGTGCGCCTTTTTGTAAAATCTTCTGGCCAATACCATATGTGATGAACGTAAAATTTGACAATGAATCCGATGTGACAGGCGTTTCTATCGGTCTATCTCGCTTTTAAACACCGCCGAAATAACTCGTGTCTAGCCCCTTGAACTGTGACCGATAAAGGTGGACAATAGCCGTCGTCCACAAGGCGCACACGAAAGGCGTACAACTATGTCGGTCTTGAACTCGGATCTGACGCGCGGCCATCCGGCACGTCAGATTCTTATTTTCTCACTGCCCCTTCTCATAGGAAACGTGTTCCAGCAGTTCTACAACATGGCCGACATGATTATCGTCGGCCGCATCATCAACACCCAAGCCCTGGCCGCCATCGGCGCCACCGGGGCGATTTCGTTCCTTGTCATCAGCGTGTCGTTCGGGCTGACGAGCGGCTTTACCGTCACGACGGCGCAGCGCTACGGCGCCCGCGATTACGACGGCGTCCGCCGTTCCGTCGCCACCTGCATCATGCTGTCCTTGGCGATATCGGCCATCCTCACCATCATCACCATGTCGTCCGCCTACTGGCTGTTCGAGGTGATGAAAACGCCGGCGGACATTATCGACGACTCCTATTCGTACATCATCGTCATCTACGGCGGCACGGCGGTGACGGTGTTTTTCAACCTGTTTTCCGGTATTCTCCGGGCTCTCGGGGACAGCGTCACGCCGCTCATCTTCCTCGTCGTCGCCTGCGTCACCAACATCATCCTCGACTATGTCTTTATCGCCCACGTCGGGTTGGGCGTGGCCGGCGCCGGCTGGGCCACGGTGATATCGCAGGGCCTGGCCGTCCTTCTCTGCCTTCTTTACAGCCTGAAACGGTTCCCGATTCTTCGCCTGCGGCGGCGGGACTGGACCTTCTCCTGGCCGTTCGCCCGGAAACACCTCGCCATCGGCCTCTCCATGGCGGCGCAGATGGCCATCCTCGCCATCAGCGTCATGTTCCTCCAGGTGGCGGTGAACAGCCTCGGCACCGACAGTATCAAGGCCTACTCGTCGGCGATGAAAATCGACCAGCTCGCCACCCAACCGTTGGCGTCCCTCGGCATCGCCATCGCCACCTTCACGGCGCAAAATTTCGGCGCCCGTAAACTCCACCGCATCCGCCAGGCGGTCAAGTACGGCGTCATCATCGTCTGTGCGGTCGGCGCCCTCGGCTGGTTCACCATGGTGACGTCGGGCGGCTGGTTCCTTGGCCTGTTCGGACTCGACGCCAACGAACCGGAAGTGGTGCGGGAGGCGCGGATGTACCTGAGTACCGCGTCGATTTTCTATTTTATTCTCGGCATTCTTTTCGTCTTCCGGAACACCCTTCAGGGCATGGGCAAGAACACCATGCCGATGCTGGCGTCGGGAATCGAGATTGTCGTCCGGGTGTTTGTCACCTTTCCCATCGTGGCGCGGTGGGGCTTTTTCGGGTTATGCTTTATCAATCCGGCCTGCTGGTTCGGCGCGGTGGTGGTGCTGGTCACCGGCTATTTCCTCGCCATGCGGAACCTCCGGTTCGACGAGCGGCCCGGCTTTGAGTCCGTCGTCATGAACTACTCGAATCAGGGCAAGTTTGGCCCGGTGACAGAGACGGCGCCGACAGCATCGGTTCGTATAAAACAGGACACGGTCGTCCGCGAGAAGCACACGTCCGATTCGGTGCGGTTTTTGTAGCGGGACAATAACCAGGATATTTCAGAAAATAAAAGCTCCGGTCCGGGCAGGATCGGAGCTTTTTTGTTGAACCAATTGTCATATCGATCACAGGATAACGTAACCGTCCCGATTATACGACCGCCTCCTCCAGACACCGCGCCACGCCGGTAACGTGCGCCGCCTCTTCCACCGCCTTCGCCACTGCCGCGCCGACGCCCTCTTCGAACGGCGCCGGAAGAATGGTGTCCCTGGACAGGTCGGACTCCGCCACCCGTCCGGCCAGAGCTTTGGCGGCGGCGATCTGCATGGCGTCGTTGATGTCGCTGGCGCGGGCGTCGAGAGCGCCACGGAACACGCCGGGGAAGGCGAGGACGTTGTTTATCTGGTTCGGAAAATCGCTCCGGCCGGTGCCGACCACCGCCGCGCCGGCCTCGAGAGCGAGGTCAGGCATAATCTCCGGCGTCGGATTCGCCATCGGGAAAAGGATGGCCCGGTCCGCCATGGTCCTGACCATGTCCGGAGTCACGAGGCCGGGCGCCGAGACGCCGATAAAGACATCGGAACCCTTAATAACATCGGCCAGACTGCCGTGCCGTTTCATAGGATTCGTCATCTTGGCCAAGGCGATTTTCTCGTCGTTCATGCCGATTCGCCCGGCATACAGCGCTCCCTGACGGTCACAGAGAACAACATCCCGTAACCCCATTTTCATGAGGAGGAGGGCGATGGCGGCACCGGCGGCGCCGGCGCCGCTCATGACGACGCGGATCGATTCGAGATCCTTATGTACCACCCGTAATGCGTTCAGGAGCGCCGCCAGCGTGACGATGGCGGTGCCGTGCTGGTCGTCGTGGAAAACCGGAATGTCGCACCGCTCTTTAAGGCGGCGCTCGATTTCGAAACAGCGCGGCGCGGCGATGTCTTCCAGGTTGATGCCGCCGAACGACCCGGCGAGGAGCGCTACCGTCTCGACAATGGCATCGACATCCTTCGTCCTGATGCAGAGGGGTATGGCGTCGACCCGGCCGAATTCCTTAAAGAGGACGCATTTTCCTTCCATAACCGGCATCGCCGCCTCTGGTCCGATATCGCCAAGGCCAAGCACCGCCGACCCGTCCGTAACGACGGCGACAGTATTCCACCGGCCGGTCAGTTCGTAGCCGAGACTGGGGTCGCTGGCGATGGCGAGGCAGGGCGCCGCCACACCGGGGGTGTAGGCGAGGGACAGGTCTTCCCGGTTCCGGACCGGCACCTTGGAGCGGATTTCGATTTTCCCCCGCCATTCATAATGTAAACGTAACGATTCGGCTGCATAGTCCATTGTGCGCCCTCTTTCATAAAAAGTTCGACGCTGGCTTTATGCCGACCTCCCGCGTGACCGGGCAGCCGCGTCCTGACAGAAGCTTTCCGCCTCGCCGGGATCGCCCTTCTCAGTATCGCGCCTGTTCTTAAAATCCCGTACCGCCTCTCCACCACGGGACAGGATGGAACGGGATATTTCATCTCCATGAATGGACAATTAAAAACGGGGAAACGGTCAATGCCGTTTCCCCGCCGTTATGCCCTCATCGTGGCGACTATGTGTATGTGATACGTTATGGCCTCAGCCATTCTTCTTGACAAAATCCTGCATGAACGCGGTCAGCGCGTCGATGCCTTCCTTCGGGAAGGCGTTGTAGATGCTGGCGCGGATGCCGCCGACGGAACGGTGGCCTTTCAGGCCGCCAAGCCCGGCGGCGGTCGCTTCGGCAATGAACTTTTTCTCCAATTCCTCCGTCTCGAGGCGCCAGGTGATGTTCATGATGGAACGGCTGGCCGGGTTGGCGCACGGTTTCCAGAACGGTGACGCGTCGAGGACGCGATAGACGGCGGCGGCTTTTTCCTCGTTCTGTTTCTGGATTGCCGCTACGCCGCCCTGGCCGATGGCCCAGTCGGTGATGATCTTGAAAATATACACCGCCCAGGTGTTCGGCGTGTTGTAGAGGCTCGGTTCCGGCATGTGGGTTTTGTAGCGGAAAAAGTGGTTGACCGTGTCCGGGCACCGGTCGGCCAGCTCCTTCCGGAGCACGACGACAGCCATGCCGGACGGGCCGAGGTTCTTCTGGGCGCCGGCGTAGATCATGCCGAACCGGTTGACGTCGATGACGCGGGACATGATGTCCGACGACATGTCGGCGATGAGGGGCGCGTCCGTCTTCGGGAAATCGGGGAAGCGGACGCCGCCGATTGTTTCATTGGAACAGAGGTGGACATAGGCCGCGTTCGGCGTGAACTTGAGACTGCCGAGATCCGGCGTCGACATATAGTTGTCGGCCTTGCCGTCCCAGATGACATTGACGTTGCCGACGATTTTCGCTTCCTTTATCGCCTTGGTCGCCCAGGAGCCGGTGTTGATATAATCGGCGCTGGTGCCGGGGGTCAGGAGGTTCAGCGGGATCATGGCGAACTGCTGGCTGGCGCCGCCCGGCAGGAAGAGGATGGCGTAGTCGTCGGAAATGCCCATGAGTTGGCGGAAATTCGCTTCGGCCGCCTTGATAATGGCGTCGAAGATTTTTCCCCGGTGGGACATTTCCATAATAGACATGCCGCTTCCCTCGAAGTCGACGAGCTCGCGCTGCGCCTGTTCGAGGACCGGCAGGGGAAGAACGGCGGGTCCGGACGAGAAATTGTAGATACGGTGCATGTGAGTCTTCCTTTACGGGACAACGTCAAAGTGAAACGTCCGACCAGGCGGCAGCACCGCCTGGTCGCGGACAAGGTTTATCATGTTTCGGTACAACTATATTCTTTTTCCTGGGAAATCAAATTCGAAAACCAGGCCTCGACCTGTTTCTTTTTCAATGCAATATTACATTCCGAAAAAAACGAGGCGGCCGTCAGCCGGCCGCCTCGTGATGCCTGTCGTTTGACCATTACCGCCGGTACTGGCTGCGCGGCTGGTAATGGGTGTGGAACAACTTGTGCGCCTTCTCGCTGAGGGGCGCGCCGATGAACTCCTTGTACAACTTCTGGACGTCCGGATTTTCGTGACTGCGACGGAGCGCACTGCCGCGATCGTCCTCGGTCAGGCCCTTGGCCCGTTGTTTCCGGATGCCGTCGTTGACGCCCCAGAATTGACCGCCGCCGCCGACACAACCGCCGGGGCAGGCCATGACTTCAATGAAGCGCCACGGCACTTCTTCGCCTTTTTCCAGGGCCGAACGGACGCGTTCAATAACTTCTTCCACATGCCGGAGGCCGTGGGCGACAGCGATGCGGAGCGTCATGCCGTCGATTTCGATGGACAGTTCCTTGATGCCGTCCATGGTGTGGATGGATTCGAATTCGAGCTGGTCCAGTTCGTTCCCGGTGATCATGTGGTAGGCGGTGCGGAGCGCCGCTTCCATCACGCCGCCGGTTTCACCGAAGATGGTGGCGGCGCCGGTGTATTGTCCGAGCGGCGAATCGGCCTGGCCGTCCGGGAGGGAGGCGAACTCGATACCGGCCTGGTTCAGCATGCGGGACAGTTCCCGCGTCGTCAGGGAGACGTCGATGTCCTGATGGCCGGACGAGAACATTTCCTTGGCCCGGACGATTTCAAACTTCTTCGCTGTACACGGCATAATCGAGACCATGAAGATCTTGTCCACCGGTATCCCGGCTTTTTCGGCGTAGTAACTTTTCGACAAGGCGCCGACGATGGCCTGCGGCGACTTGCAGCTCGAGAAGTGTTCAATCATGTCGGCGTCGAACTTTTCCATGAAGTCGACCCACGACGGGCAACAGGTGGTGATGAGGGGAATCGCGCCTTTCCCCGACTTGATCCGCTCCACCAGTTCCGACGCCTCTTCCATGATGGTGACGTCGGCGCCGAAATTGGTGTCGAACACCTGGTCGAAGCCCATGCGGCGGAGGGCGGTGTAGAGTTTGCCGGTCAGATTTTTTCCCGGCGCAAAGCCGAAGGACTCGCCGATGGAGACGCGGACCGCCGGCGCTATCTGCACGATGCAGTGCATCTCCGGGTCCATCAGCGCCTTCCACACCGGTTCGGTTTCGTCGTATTCGTAAATGGCGCCGACCGGGCAGTGGGCCGAACACTGGCCGCAGCGGACGCAGGGGCTTTCCGCCAGTTCGATATCGCCGGCCGGCTGAACCACCGCGTCAAGACCCCGATGCTCGATGGACAAGGCCCAGACATTCTGCATTTCCTGGCAGACCTGGGTGCAGCGGCCGCAGCGGATACACTTCCGCGAATCGAGAACAATGGATTTTGTCGACGCGTCTTTTTTCCGTTCACTGACGATCTTCGGCAATTTGGAATTGTAGATGCCGAAGTCGCGGGCGAGATTTTGCAGTTCGCATTCGCCGGAGCGGAGGCAGGTCAGGCATTCGTTCGGGTGGTTCGACAGGATCATCTCGAGAACCGAGCGGCGGACCTGGACAATCTCCGGATCCTGGGTGACGATTTCCATCCCTTGCGCCACCGGCGTGGTGCAGGCGCGGACCATGTTGGCGGCGCCCTTGACCTTGACGACGCAGATGCCGCAGGCGGCGGTCGGCGCCAGGTCCGGGTGATAGCAGAGGGTCGGGATGTTGACCTGCGCCTGGTGCGCGGCCTTGTATATGCTGGTGCCAGGTTCGACGCTCACCTGGATGCCGTTGATGGTTGCGGTTATCATATTTGCAGTCCTTGTGAAAATTCGTGGATGACTGAAAGTTTACGCTGTCCCTGTTTCTACTTTCCAGCGTCCAAACTTCTGCGTGAAGAAATAACGAAGACGCAAAAATAGAAAATTCGTAGAAAACCCGACAAGGACCGCTACGCCTTTTCCTTCTCCGCCAACGCTTCCTTGGTGGTGAGCCTCGCCTGGTATTCGTCCAGGAAGAAATTGAGGGTCGACAGCACCGGGTTCGGCGCGGTCTGCCCGAGGCCGCAGAGGGAAGCTTTTTTCATTGAAACGGCGAGGCGTTTCAGATCCTCGATATCTTCTTCGACCGCCTTGCCGTCGGCGATTTTTTCGAGGAGGAGGAGAAGTTGCTTGCCGCCGATGCGGCAGGGCGCGCATTTTCCGCAACTTTCGTCAACCGTGAATCCAAGGTAGAACTTGGCGATGTCGACCATGTCGTCGTCTTCGTCCATGACGATCATGCCGCCCGATCCCATGATGGACCCGACTTTCTTCAGGTGGTCGTAGCACACCGGCAGATCCATTTCCGATTCCGGAATGACGCCGCCGGACGGGCCGCCGGTCTGCACCGCCTTGATCCGCTTCCCCGTCGATGTGCCGCCGCCGATGGAATCGACAATACGCTTGAGGGAAATGCCCATCGGCACCTCGATAAGACCGGAGTGCTTGACCTTGCCGGTGAGGGCGAAAACCTTCGTCCCTTTGGACGTCTCCGTGCCCATCGAGGCGAACCAGGCGCCGCCACGGTTCATGATGGTCGGAACGTTGGCGAGCGTTTCAACATTGTTGACGCAACTCGGCATGCCATACAGACCCTTGACGGACGGGTACGGCGGCCGCGGCGTCGGCGATCCGCGTTTGCCTTCGATAGAGGCGATGAGGGCGGTTTCTTCGCCGCAGACAAAGGCACCGGCGCCGAGGCGGATTTCCAAATCGAGATCGCGGCCGGTGCCGAGGATGTCCTTGCCGAGAAGGTTGTAGCGGCGGGCCGCCTTCAGGGCCTTGTCCAGCCGTTCGACCGCCAGCGGGTATTCGGCCCGGACATAGAACCAGCCGCTTGTCGCGCCGATGGCGTAGCCGGCGATGAGCATGCCTTCAATGACGGCGTGGGGATTGCCTTCAAGGATCGACCGGTCCATGTAGGCGCCCGGGTCGCCTTCGTCGTCGTTACAGATGATGAACTTTTCCTCGTTCTGGACCTGGGCCGTCAGCTCCCACTTTTTGCCGGTGGGGAAGCCGCCGCCGCCGCGGCCACGGAGGCCGGACTCGGTGATTTCCCGGATAACGTCCTGCGGCGTCATGGAGGTGACGACGCGCTGCCAGGCATCGTAGCCGCCGTCGGCGATGTAGTCGTCGATACTTTCCGGAACGATGTGGCCGGAGTTCGCCAAGACGACCTTGACCTGATCGGTGAAGAACGGCGTGTCGAGGCTGAGGGTGTGGTCCTTGAGAAAATCGGGCGCGCCGGTGAACGTTTCCGGACGGCGGATGGCAGGTTCAAGATGTTCCGCCACCATGAGGCGGGCGAGCATGCCGTCCATTTCGGTGTAGAGGACGGGCTGCTGGCCCGGCACTTCGGCGCGGATAAGCGGGCCGTGGCTACAAAGGCCCATGCAGCCGGTGGGGACTATTTGCACTTCCTTGTCGAGGCCGTGGGACTTCAGGCCTTCCGTGACGGCGGCCATCACTTCCTTGCAGCCGGATGCGACGCAGCCGGTGGAGGCGCAGACAAAGAGGCGCGCCTTGAAGGCTTTCTGTTTGGCCAGTTCTTTTTCGCGAATTTCCTTGAGGTCGACCTTGGGCATGATAGTTCTTTCTATGCGGTGGACAGTAGCGATTTGGCCGGATATTTCCTCTTCTAAAATTTCGTATTCCTTCCATGTCTCATGAAGAAAATTCTTGAGCATTCCTATTTCTTCCCTGCAGCCATGGGGAATGTCGTTTCTACGAAAGATTATTTAGAATAGGCAAATGGTTCGGCATCGTACCGGTCACGGGCGGAAAATCAGGTTCGACAGCTTCTTGAAAACGGCGTGCGTGCGCCGGGTAATTGCTTTCAAGAGCTTCCGGATTTTTCTACAAGCCGTTCTAGGTTCTGTCTGAATTATTTTTAAGAATCCGCGAGGGATTCAACTTTTAC
>JAJBTL010000377.1:0-2296 GCA_020860865.1 Planctomycetota bacterium
ATTCAGGGCCGCCCCGATATGGACCTTGAGTTGCGGCGCGGCATTGCCAAGCGCCGTCAACGCCGCCACGACGGCAATTTCCCGGCTCTTCAAGTCCAATCCCGGACGCGAATAGATATCGCCAAAAGGAAATTCGATAAGGTATCTGGCAAAGTCCGGCGCTATATCCCGTAGGCTATCCACAACCGCCTGGCCGACGTTTCCGTCTACCCTGTTCAACATGGCCATGCCAGTTTCATATCGCGATGATTCCATACCATTTCTCCCGTAGAAAATATTCCAAAGAGGGCGGTCCGCCACTTTCCATTCCGCCCCTGATTCCATCAGCCCGCCGCCCGTTGCGGCACAACCGTGTCGGGAGAAAAGAGTACGATGACACTTGCCATAAGTACAATTCATTTGTAATATGTTAAATATGAATTCTATTCATATTACAGCCATTGACCTCAACCTCCTCCTCGTCTTCGACACCCTCATGGCGGAACGAAGCGTCACCCGGACGGCCGAGCGCCTTGGCATCACCCAACCGGCGGTCAGTCACGCCCTGGCGCGTTTGCGGAATCTTCTTGGTGACCGCCTGTTCGTCCGCACGCCAAAGACCATGCTGCCGACTCCAGCCGCCGAAGCGCTGGCACCGGACATCCGTGCCGCCCTCCAGCGCATCGAATCGGTACTGAGTCAGCGTAACGACTTCTCGCCGGCGACCAGCGCCCGCCGGTTTACGCTTGGCTTGTCGGATTATGCGTCTGTTGTGGTATTGCCGCGATTGTTGGAAGTGTTGAAACAGGAATCGCCGAACGTGTCCGTCGTCGTCAAAAATACCGGTCACGGAATAGGCCATGCGCAGTTGGACAATGGCGAAGTGGAAGTCGTTGTCGGCAATTTTTCGGCCCCGCCGGCCCACCTCGAAGAGACGGTGTTATTCAAGGAGGATTTCGTCTGTGCCGGTCGGGCCGGCCATCCGGCCCTGAAACGATCGCTCACGCTGAACCGTTATCTGTCGCTCGAACATATTCAGGTATCGACCAGCGGCGCGCCGCACGGTTACGTCGACAGGGTCCTCGCCGCCCAGCATAAGGAACGCAAGGTCGCGGTCACTGTCGGCCATTTCCTCATGGCCCCGCTCCTCGCCGAAACCACCGATCTCATCGCCACCGAACCGCGCCGCCTCCTCGTCCCCCTGGCCAAACAGTTTTCCCTGGCTATCCATCGCCCACCATTCACCATCCCGACGTTCAACGTCACCATGGCCTGGCATTCCCGCCATAGCACCGAGGCCGCCCATGCCTGGTTTCGGAGCCGGGTGGTGAAATGCTTGGAGGAGAAATCCAAGGGAACATGACAGGACAGGTTTGATTTTCACACGATTCGGGAGGGAATAATAGGGATTAACTAAAATCGTGATCCTTAATACGCGGTTTCTTTATACCTGACGAGCGCGCCTTGGAGGCCGTGATTCGCGCATATTCATCCGCGTTCCTGATGGCTTCACGGGAATGCTTGGGAAATTCGGTGTAATCCTGCTTCTCGTCCAATATCGTTCGCGCTTTTTCACGAACGTATTGATTGTACCAGAAGCGGGTTCCTTTGCCATGCACCAGCGGCATGTCGGACGATTGGCTAATCTTGGCACTGCTGATATGCGGTTTGGTACCGAGAATATAACCCAATGCCTCATACCCGCCCACTTCGATAATTTTGCATATTCCCACGTTACTTATTTGAGAGCCATTGATCCAATTGACGACTGTCATACGCGGCTGTTCAAGGACGACGCTTCCACGATACGACGGTTTAACTTCAGGCGCCACTCGCTCGAGCCATTTCTCAAGACGTTTGCCGCGCTCTTTGTCGGCAGGCGATTTCGGATTCGGGGGCATCGGCTGTGCTTTTCCTCAACGGTATTGAAATAGATATTGTCCTTTCATGAAAATTATGACCAAATCAGGGCAAAAATACCTTGACCACTTTTGGTCAATTCTATAATCTTAACACGACAAAGGATGTCACATTCCGTCGGGGGAAATATGGGAAAGATACCGAAACAATTACGCGAAACCATCGCAAGAAACATACATGCCTACAGGGTGAGAAAATTCCCCGGACGCGGCGGCGGGAAACGGTGCGCCGAAGCGTTTGGCGTCTCTCCTCAGCAATGGTCGCCGTGGGAAAGAGGCATGCGTACGCCGGATGAGGTGCGGCTCGGGCAAATAGCGGAATTTTTCGGCGGCACTGTCGAGGATTTGCGCCTGGACTCGACCCAACCCCCGCCACGGACCGCGCTCCCACCCCCATC
>JAJBTL010000377.1:2306-6008 GCA_020860865.1 Planctomycetota bacterium
TCCCTACAGCCACCGTGTGCCCGGAATGCCGCCGATAGACCCGCCCGGCAGTCCGGCCAGTTTTTATTGGCTTGCCCAACATTTCATCCACTACCTCATGACCGAAGGCATAAAGGTTGCGTTGGATGAAAAGGCAATTGCCCAAATCACCGTCAAGCCGGACACGCCCCCACAACCATAACGGTCGTTCATCGAAACACCGATTTCAGCCTCTACGGTCCCTTCGCCTACGTGTCACGTCCCGGCGCGGCTGCTCGCCGGAGCGCCGCGTCTGATGCAGACGGAACCGAACAAGGCTTCCTCCCCTCTCGACTTGCCGGTACTTCCGGAGCTATACTACACATGACGTTCACGGATGCCATTTTCGCCATGGATATCGGACCGCACCGAAAACGGTTGCTATCCGACGCCCATAAAATTATACACACAGAAGGCACGGTATGGATCATGTCAAACTCGGAAATATCACCGAAGAAGAAAGCCGTTTGCTGATTAAACGGGTGGTGGAGTTGGGCCAATTACATCGGAGTATTGTTGGATATGTCTGAAATAAACCGGTTCCTGAACGTCCCCATACTTCGAAATCTGAATAATGACGAGAAAGAAAGAATTTCGTATTTTTTGGAAAGCCCCGCCAAAGGTGAGTTTTTTATTCTTCTTCAGATGCTTGGCAAGACTCCGGCACAAGTTCGAAGTCTGATGATAGACGAATTTATACGGCGTTTTGGCTTGGAGGCACACTCCGACCAAATCGGGAGTGCCTTCCCGTCCAAGCGGTCTTGGCGGGCTATGGATGTGGCTTTGGCCGAATTTTCCGGTTCGATGGGTGTGGAAGAACACGTGCAATTCTGGGATCGGATGCGCTATGTGTTGAATGCGATACCGCAGCGAAGAGACTACGGAGATAACTACAGCGACCCGCATGACGATAAGAGAAACAGGCCAAAGCGAGGATGGGACTTTATGACGTGCAAACTCTGCTGGCGGCGCGTCGCGTATAATCCGGGAGTCCATAGAAAAACCGGGAGCCTTTGCTTCAAACACAATCTTCCGGCAATGCACCCAATTTATCGCAAGCATCGCCGACTATTATATAGTCTTTCAAGCGAACAACAGCCAATCGTCAAAAAGCTGATGGCATTGGCAGAAAACCATCCAGCGGAAGGGGATTCGCAGGCTATTGTGTATTCTCAACTAACTACCACAGACGGCTGTTTGCCGCGTCTGGCGGCGTATATGAATGGCACCGGTCATGATGGTACGCATGAAGGTCTGCTATGGGCCTTTCACGGCCCAGCGTCAGACATCGAGGATTCCCGGTACAGAGAGGCATTGGGCGAGTATATCAAACGCGCTCTTGAAGTACGGGATATCCTCGATCCGGCACAACCCATGCCTATCTTTACTATGGACGAATTGAGCCGAGCGGAGGCCTGGTTGACCTTGCTCGAACGTGATGGGCGTATGAAAAAGTCTTAATGTTCTTCATGGGTTTTGATAGTCCACATGTCCGTCGATCGAGGAGGCCCTTTCTGTGTGTAAGGATTGAAGTGGGGTAGCTTGGCACCAAACTCTTTCACCCTTACAATCGCTCCGCTTTCGTCAAATTGGAATATGGAAACACCATCGAAAAATTCTTCCTCGCCCGTATTATACCGGTTCCGGAATCTCCACTCGACGGCGGTGGTTAGCCCCTGATGAATAAACTGGGCAATGTCCCATTGAGTAACCTGTGCGCGGTGGTTCCATTCCCTGAACCAGTGCAGTACTTGATCGTAGCCGGTATATTCAGGCCCCCATGACTCGGTATACACCACGGTATCATCAAAGAGACCGTCCAACAAAGCGATGCTCTGTGTAAGCCAAGCGTCGAAGTAGCGCCGGATTGCCGCCTCTTTCGTACCATTCTCCATAGCCTCGCCCTATTTGGTTGGGGAATCTGATTTCACCGTGTCCAGGTAGTTGGCCCATGCCTGCATCATTTTACGCCATTCCGGCAAAAACTCCGCAAAATTATACGCTCCTCTCTTCGGCTCCCACCGTTCGGAAAACTTGGCATGTCACTCACGTGCGATATTTTCTGAGGTGTTTTCGGTGAGTTCCCGCTCATGCTGCATCGCCGCTTTTTTATGGGCGCTCGGATCGATACCTCTTGCCAGCAGCGCCTTGGCCAGTTCGCGGAGATCCCGCGTTTTCAGGTCGACAACCGGATAGGCTCCATTACTCAGCTTTTTGACCTTGCCGTCGAAACGGTAAAACTAGCTCCAGAGCTTACTCCCGGTGGGGGTGATGTGGACGTAAAGGCCGCCGCCGTCGAAATGTATATGGCTGATTTGAGGTTTAATGGCAGCATTGGTCAAAGGCATTGTAGGTATCTCCTTTTTCGGGAAACTGACGTTACCCGCACAATACCTACAAATGTTCTGAATATCAAGATTTTGGTGGAACCCAACCGAACCGGACTTCCATATAAAGCTAAATCCGCCAAGGCTTATGGGCCGTTGGCGGACGTTAGCGTTTTAGGTGTTGGTTACCCCGCCAGGACTCGAACCTGGAACAAGAGAACCAAAATCTCTTGTGTTGCCAATTACACCACGGGGTAATGGAAGCCGAGATTATATAAACTCGGCGGAAAAAAGCAAGAGTGTCTCCGTCAGATTCTGTCCCAATCGGCGGAGGAACCGTCGTGCGAAACCATCACGTAAAGGTGGTGCCTGGATGGTTCTCCTTCATTTCACTGGCAGGTTTGTTCGCCCCACAATGTTGATGCTGGGAAAAATGGTCATTTTTACATTATGACTAATGTCAGGATACTCCACCTTCGACGTTCATGTTCGGCGTCTCTGGTTGTGGGGATAAATTTACACGCCATACACATCACCGACTTACGAAAAGTCTCGCCCGGGCGGAACCGATGAACCGACTGTGATATACGTCATAGGCATAATATACTATAGTTATTAAGTATTTGCTCATTGTCGCATGGCTGGTACAATGACACTATGAAGGATGCATAATTATGTACTTCATTTTTTAAAATAGGATACTGCATGACGACAAATGATCGCCCGTATATCTTCTGCCATATGCTTGTCTCCCTAGACGGCAAAATAACCGGCAACTTTATGGATACGCCCGAATGCGAAGCCGCCGGCGTCGCGTTCCATAATATTTCATTCGGAAACGACCCGTTCTACAAACACCAGGGCTGGCTTTCAGGAAGGATAACCACCGACGACAACTTCACCGACTACCGGCAGCCCGAACTGGACGAAAACGCGCCAGCCGTGCCCGACGGTGACTTTGTCGCCGTCGCCAACGCGCCGATGTATTACGTCTCGGTCGACCCGTCCGGTCGGCTCGGCTGGCAATCGAGCGAACTCCGGTATGAAGAAGTCCGCGCCCACGTCCTCGAAGTTCTCACCGGCAAGGCAACGAACGCCTACAAGGCATTTTTACGAAAGCTGGGTATATCCTACATCATCGCCGGTGAGGCGGAACTGGATTACGGCCTTGCCCTTTCTAAAATAAAAAACCTCTTCGGCGTAACAACCCTGATGCTTGGCGGTGGCGGCGTGCTGAACTGGTCTTTTATTCAGGCCGGAATGTGCGACGAAGTGAGCGTGGTGATCGCCGCCGCCGCCGACGGATCGTCCACGGCGCCCGCCCTATTCGAAACACGCGGCGATCATGCCGGAGACG
>JAJBTL010000377.1:6018-11501 GCA_020860865.1 Planctomycetota bacterium
CGGCTTTTCTCTTGTGGAAGCCAAGGTGCTCGACGGCGATGGCGTATGGCTCCGATACATGGTAAAGAACCGGAAATGAAACAGGAAGCCTCTCTAATTGGCCATGGTGCGGAAATAAAAAAAGAAAATGTGAAAAACCAAGAATGATGTCGCGTAAATTTAGCCAATGAACTTCCATATATACACAGACCATGTTCACCGTTGAAGTTTTGTCCGCTTGCCGACAAGGAGATTGCATGGATAGGCGCGAATTTCTCAAGACCGCCGGAGTCACCGCCGCCGGACTCATCCTGGCGCAGAAGTTGCCCGGTGTATCGTTTGCCGCGGACAACGCGTCGCGGAATTCGGGTAAACCGGTGGTGTATTTCACGCGGGAACTGTCGGCGAACAGCCTGAAAAAGATGTACGGCCTGGTCAACCAGCCGCTGACCGGCCGCATCGCCGTCAAACTCCACACCGGCGAACCGAATGGCCCGAACATCATCCCGGCCGCCTGGGTCAAGGAATTGTTCCCGAGCATCCCGAACGCGACCATAGTCGAGACAAACGTCTTCTACGGCGGCCCGCGATCGACCACCGAGGGTCACCGACGCACCCTTGCCATAAACGGCTGGGATTTCGCGCCGGTCGACATCATGGATGCCGACGGCGACGTCAACCTGCCCGTCCCCGGCGGCAAATGGTTTTCGGAAATCGCCATGGGAAAAACCATGGTCAATTATGATTCCATGCTCGTCCTTACCCACTTCAAGGGCCATGCCATGGGCGGTTTTGGCGGTTCCCTCAAGAATATCGGCATCGGATGCGCCTCGGGTCTGGTCGGCAAAAAACAACTTCACCAGAACGGCAGCAGTCGATGGGGCCACTCCGGCGAACGCTTTATGGAAAATATGGTCGAGTCGGGAAAAGCGATTCTCAACCATTTCGGCCCACGAATGGCGTACATCAATGTCCTGCGAAACATGTCGGTTGACTGCGATTACGCCGGCGTCGGCGCCGCGCCGGTCACGACGCCGGACATCGGTATCCTCGCCTCGACAGACATCCTGGCGGTGGATCAGGCCGCGGTCGACCTGGTCTATGCCCTGCCCGCCGAGCAGCGCCACGATTTGGTCGAACGCATTGAATCGCGGCAAGGTTTGCGACAGTTGTCGTATATGAAGGAAATGGGTATGGGGTCGAAGGAATACGACCTCGTCAGTGTCGATTAGAAATTTTCGAGAGAACGTCCGACATATTGCCAATGAACCACTGCACAATCAGTTACAATAACTTCTTCATCTATAAAATCAGTGCTCTCCTGTCGAGATGCCATACCCACTCCGGTATGGCATCTTTTATACTTTTAGAAAAAGATTCGCCGCAATGAAGTTCTTTATCCTTGCATTATCACTCTTCTGAATACGCACTTTCCATCTCACGTAAAAGTAAACTTTCAAAGAAGTCTCAACAGCTTCATAATCTAAATTTCCATCTACCCCGTTGATTTCACCCTCCCTGGAATAGATAATGACCAAACGAGTGGGGGCCGGCCGCGAAAGTACCCGGCATGGTTCTACGGGTTTGCTTCGTTCTTCTTTTACTTGCCGGCGCCGTCCGGGCCGGCGAGTCTGGCAGTGCCGCGCCCGGCCAGGCGGAACGACTGCGCGTCGGCGTCTATGTCAATCCGCCGTTCGTCATCCGGGACGGCGATACCTGTTCCGGCATGGCTGTCGATTTATGGCGAAGCATGGAGGACCGCCTCAATCTTCACTGCGATTTCAGCGAATACGGAAGCATCCGGGAACTTATCGAAGCGGCCGGCGACAATCGCGTCGACGTCTGCGTTGCCAATCTCGCCGTCACTTCGGAACGCGCCGCCTCCGTCCTCTTCACCTTTCCCTGGTTCGACTCCGGCCTCCGGATAATGACGCCTGTTTACGACCACAAGGGAGTGGTTGAACGACTTGTCACCAACGGCCACGCCCACGCCTACGTTCTCCTGTTCCTCCTCTTCGTCGCCGTCTCCCTTGTCGCGACAACCATTCGCCGCCGCCGGGACGTCGGCTTTCCGGACCGCTGGCTCGACGGATTCACGACATGCCTGAAAGAGGTCATTTCCGTGGCGAAGTCGGGCGAACTCCCGACCCGGGAGCCGAACTGGCTTCGTAACCTCCTCGTCTCCGCCTGGATGATTTTCGGCATGGCCCTTCTCGCCTATATCACCTCCACCGTCTCGAGCGCCATGACGATGGCGTCTCTGCGGCAGCGCGGCGAAATCCATGAACTCGGCGACCTTCCCGGCCACACCGTCGCCGTCCTTTCGGGAAGCGGCGCCGAGACCCACCTGCCCCGCCTCGGCATCCGCGTCGTCCCCTACGGCAGCCGGGACGACGACGCCGCCGCCGTCCGCGCGCGCGAGGCCGACGCTTTCGTCGCCGATACGGCGGTTCTTGAATACTGGGCGGCGGAACACCCGGAGGCCCGCGTCCACGTCACCGGCCGACCGTTCAGACCGTACAAATTCGCCTTCGCCACCAGCCGCGACCGGCCGCCCTCGCCGACCGGCTGTCCGTTGCCATTATCGAACTGGCCGAGGCCGGGTCGGTCGAACAACTCCGCACCCGTTATTTCGGCCAAAGCGCCAGCCAGAACGCCTACCGTGGCACCGGCGACGACATCGGCAGCGTCATCACCATTCCGCCCCTGTTCAATTTGCCGGCCAGCGGCCAGGTGGAATGATACGAAGTGTGAAAGAACAGTATAATTTTAACGTTTATCGTTGCATGACGGCCTCGGAGCGGCTACCATGCAACCCGTGTGAGGCAGTGAACCCACGGATACCACACCATGTTCGAACGCATCGCCCTCCCGTATGAATACGACGCGCTGGAACCGTACCTCAACGCCGATACGATCAAGACCCATTACGAAAAGCACCACAAAACCTACACCGACAACTTCAACAAGCTGGTCAAGGAAGTCCCCGAGTTCGAAGGCAAGAGCGCCAGGGAAATCCTCGACAACCTGGACGCGGCCCCGGCGGACAAGCGGACCGGCCTGAAAAACAACGGCGGCGGCTTTTACAACCACAACCTCTATTTCGAAAGCCTGACGCCAAAGGGCGCCAAACCGTCCGGCAAGCTGAAGGAGATGATTGACCGCGATTTCGGCGGCTACGACCAGATGTTGGAAAAGCTCGACAGCGCCGCCACGGCCAAGCTCTTCGGCTCCGGCTATGCCTGGCTCATCTGCAAAAACGACAAGCTCGACGTCGTCATCTCCCCGAACCAGGACCTTCCGGAAGGGAGCCCGATTCTCCTGCTCCCCATCGACATGTGGGAGCACGCCTACTACCTCAAGTACAAGAACGAAAAGAAAGAATACGTTAAACAGTTTTTCAACATCATCAACTGGGACAAAGTTTCCGAACGCCTGGAAAAAGGTAAATAATCAGGCAATGACCATGACGCACCGCCCTGACGGTCAAGCGATATCCGATCAGTATTCTGACAAAAACCGTCCGTTTTCGGGCGGTTTTTTTCGATTTATAACCGCGAATGACAATCGCCGCCGTACAACCCTCACCATACTTGGCCCTGGAGAACAGGGAATGCACCGTACTCTTTAACGAATCAGGGCAAAAGGTTTTGCAGGGGACCTGATTGCGGCAGGTAACAACTATTCGCAAAGCTGGTAGAGTGATAGTTCTAATCTAACCACGCGCCCGCATACTGAATAAACCAACCGGCTTTCACAGAAATACCCTCCTGCCATCACATAAACGCCCTGCCCGTCCCCAGAGCGAATTATTTCGCGAACAATGACAACGAATTAACCGGCAGGGTGTGTCGGCTATTCCCTCATTACCGTTCGGTTGGGTTACTCGCCCGTTCCGGAACAGGTTTTGTCCCACGGGCGGGTAACGTCTCGGACACATACCGTCTCTTCCGGGTGGGGGAATCTTGTGGACATTCCTGTTTGCTTGGCTATCATCGACCGGGATTGGCGGCATTCTCGGACAGGAATTAATGAGTTGGTTCCGGAGCAATGCCGGCAGTGGCAAGAGTAACCTCCAGGAGCCGTTTCCGTTCCGGGACGGTTGAGACATCGGCTGTCGTCATGGTGCGCGGGCTTTCTTCCGCGTCGGACAGTTTTTTCCCGGTGGCACCGTCGGACGACGCCGCCTTTCACCGAAGCGTCTTTGCTTCGGTTCGTTTTTTCAGAAGCGAATGGGCCAACGGTTCCGCTTCCAATATATAAAGGTCTTTATCAATGCGCTCAGGCCTTGTGTGGAAATTATTCATCGCATCGGGAGCGGTCATCGTCCTCGGCCTTGTCGCCCTGAACATGGTCGCCCATGTGTTTTCAAACCGCATCAACCAGATGACGGAAGCCGGCATGCGCGAGCTAACGGAGACGCTCAACCACGACACCGCCACGGTCTACCAGCGGATGGAAAACGATCTCCTCGACACCATTGTCGCCGACCAGGAGGAACGCGCCCGCCACCAGGTCGCGGCGGCGGCGATCTATGCCATGCAGCCGCTCCAGTACGGCGAAATCGCCATTTTCCAGCAGATCAGCGAACAATTCATCGAAGGCGGCGATTATGTCGCCCTCTACGCGGTCTACCCAGACGGGACGTTTTTCTCCGGCGCCAGCCGCAATTCTTCCACCGAAGTCATCAGCCGCATCGGCGAAGACGCCGGCCTGCTCCGCGCCGACAAGGTGGCGGAACGGCTTATGGACCCGTCCATATCCGGCGTCCGCCAGTTCACCGCGCCGATAGTCGACCTGGCCGGCGTCACCCGTGGCGAAGTCCGCCTCCTCGTCGTCGACGACAGCGTCAAACAGCACCGCGCCGACATGGACGCCATCAGCGCCGAAATCCGCCAGAACATCGAAGCCTCGGTCGACGGCCGCACCAGGGAAACGCTCCTCGCCGTCCACCAGGCGTCGAACGGCTTCCGCCGCGGCTTGTGGGCGGCCGGCCTCGGCACGCTGGCCCTGGCCTGCGGTGCCCTCTTTGTCACCACCCGCTATATCGCCAAACCGCTTGTCGCCGCCGCCCGCATGGCCAATGCCATCCGCGCCGGCGACCTGTCCGCCCGCGTCCATTCGGACGACAGCGGCGAAGTCGGCATGCTCATCCTCGCCCTAAACGACATGGCGGACAAGGTCCGGGACCGGGAAAGCGCCGCCCGCACCGCTCTCCAACGTCTTGGCCGGGTGCTTGAACACGTCGCCCTCGCCGCCAATGAAATCACCTCGTCGGCAGGCTACCTGTCAAACGCCAGCCAGGAACTGACCAACGACGCGGACAGCCAGCAACGCTTCATGCAAACCATCGGCGCCTCCATCGACGAACTGGAAGGCGGTATCAAACTGTGTACGCGAAATGCGGACAAGACCGCCGAACTGTCAACCCAGGCCCTCGACGCGGCGAAAAAGGGCGACCTTGCCCTGCGACACCTGGAGGTCGGTCATGGCCCGGGTCATCC
>JAJBTL010000369.1:0-3766 GCA_020860865.1 Planctomycetota bacterium
GGACAAGAAATTCGCGCCGCCCGACTGGCCCGGCCTTAGGTTGGACTCGGACCGCCGTTACGGGCGGAGCCGCATCTGCCGGTACGCGAGGCCAACGGACTGATTGTGGCGGGATGATATCCTATTCCGCCGGCCGGTGTCGTCCGGTCGGACAGTGGCATTTTTCCCGAGAGGGGTCAATGAGCGTCAACGCCTCCGAACCAGCCAGGCAAGGCAACCTCCTCGACAACCAGCATGAACTGAAGCTGGCTGTCAACGCCTATATCCAGGCGAACCGCGCCCTCGCCGGCGGCCGGGAAACCGCCGCCAAGGAGAAGGCGCAGCACCTCCGAACCATCCAGAGCCGGTTCTGGCGGCTGTTCTTCAGCGTCCTGTCGGACCAGATGACGCGGCGGCGCGGCAACCTCGTCTTCGGGGACGACGAACGGCTGTGCATCGATCTCGGCCTTGTCGACCAGCGCATGCTGGCGGTGAACGACGAGGAACACATCCGCCTCCGGAAAAAGCTCCTCGACGAAGTCAATTCGAAAGGCCTGAGCGGCTGCTATTACCTGACCGAATGGTTTGTCCACTGCCAGCAGCAGGTCCAGATCGAAAACCATATCAGCGACATGGAGGAAAACGAGGACGACTCCTACGCGTCGCAACTGCGGGAAGCGCGGCGGCGGGTGTTGTCCCGCCTTGGCGACCTGTTCACCGGTCTTCCCGGCATTCCCCTCGAGGTGTCCGAATCGATGCGGACGGGCGATCTCGACCGCGCCCTCATCGCCAGCGGCATCAATGCCATCCGGGAACCGCGACGGCGCAATTTTCTCCGCCGCCACAACCTTTGGCTTCTTCGGGAACAGGTTCTCGCGAAGGCCCGGGCCCGGGCCGGGCATAAGGGCGCGCTCCGGCTGTTTGAACTGTTGAACGAAGTCTACGGCCGCGAGTGGCGGGCCAGGTACGACCTGTTCCTCACCGGCGAGGACGAGGAAGCGGAGCCCCTCCCGAAAACGCCGGAGGCGGTGACGGAATCGGTCCAGGACCCGGCCATCGATTCCGTCATGCTTGAAGCGAGGATGATGCGGATGCGTCTCGTCCTCATGGCGGCGGTGGAAGGGCAGACGGAACAGAACATCGTTCTCCAGGGCGAAATGCCCCGGTTGACCAAGGACGGCCTGGCCGACTTCTTTCCCCTGGTCCAGTCGTTCGACCGGGGCATGACGGAACTGCCGCCGGTGATTATCGTCCCGGGAACGGGCCGGGGATTTTTCGCCTGGGAGACGGGCTGCATCCTCCTTGCCCTCCGCCCGCTTGTCGGCCTCGACGATTCGATGGCGACGGCCCTGGCCTGGTACCGGATGTTCGACGACCGGATGAACCGGGGCGGCGAATTACGGAAAGCCTATATGGAGCGGTTCCCCGGCGCGGTGTTCGAAACGGACTTCGCAGCCGATTACCGCGCCTGGCTCTGCCGCCTGACTTGCGGCGAAGTCGATGCGATGTCGCCGGAACGCCGGGCGTTTTTCCGCGACGTCATCGGGCCGCCCCTCGGCGGGCCGCTCCTGCCGCCGAACCTCCGGAACGTCGGGCCGCAGACGATGATGGCCATCTGCCGGCGCCTCGAGAAGCAGGTGGCGCAGGACGAATCCGACGCCAAGCTGCACCGCCGCCTCGCCGCCGTCTACTGGCAGCAGGGGCAGTTCGAGTCGGCGAATCTCCAATTCACCGCCGCCATGCAGCTCGATCCGCAGGACGGGGAGACGTTGTTCACGGCCGGCATGTTTCTCCGGGGCCAGGGCGAGGCCGAGGCGGCGAACGAGTGTTTCCGCTTCGGGGCGGAACGCGCCACCGATTCATTGTGGGGGATTTATTGCCAGGACGCGTCGCGGGGCCTGGTCTAACCTGTCGCGTTGACTGAAATGCCGAACGGGTCGGCGGGGGAGCGGTGTGATGGAAATCGTTCTGGCGGCTGAAGTGGCGGAGGCGTCGTCCCGGGATACGGGCGGCTATTGGCAGCTTGCCCTCATCCTCGCCGCCATCGGCCTCCTTGGGTTGATCTCCCGCTGGCGGAAGGCCAATGCGCCGGTCGTGGAGACGGCCAAGGAAATCCGTTCCCGCGACACCAATCCGAACCGCTACCGGGACGCCGCCGACCGGGCCATTGTCGAACTCCTTGAAACGAGCCGGACCCTGCACGCCGAAGTCGACACGAAAATCCGCGTCCTCAACCGGCTCGTCCGGGAGGCGGAGGAACAGTCGGCCCGACTCGAGCGCCTTGTCGCATTGGCGGAAAAACGCGAAAGCGTTCCCGGCATGGTCGCGGCGGAGCACGAGGACACGGTGGTCATTCCGCCGCAACCGGTCGCGGCGCCGGCACGGCCCGACGGCGCGGCCGGGGGGAAACCGGCGTTCCTGTCGGAATTGCACGAGCGGGTATATATGTTGAACCGGGACGGGAAGCATGTCCAGGAAATCGCCAAGGCGACCAACCTGTCCACCACCGAGGTCGGGTTTATCGTCCGGAACCTTCCGGGCGAACGGGGCGGCGGGGAAAAATGACGTTTTCCTGAACGTGATTCTTTCGTGGCCGACGCGGCGGCGGTATACCAAAGCCACTTTAACTTTCGGGAAACGTTTATCCCAAGCCTGAAGCGCGCATGAAGGTTACGGGATCAAATAGCCGAATTTTCAGCGCGCTTCAGTATAGCCGAAAGCAATTTAAGAATTTTCACGAAATTTCTTAAATTGCTATAATCGAGCGGGAGTCGGTTTCTCGCGGAAGCGGTTATCACGGGGATTTTGTTTCTGACACGATTTTTTTGAACCGCTTCTCAAAGCACGAGGAAGTTATGGCAGACGGCAAGGTGGGGTGGGAAGAGTTCGAGGAACCGGACGGGATAAAAATCCTCGAGCGGGTTGGCATTGGCCGGCGTTCGCAGTGGTTCAAGGCGCTCCAGGTGCGGCTCGAGCGCACCGTCGCCCTCAAGGTGCTCCGGCCGTTCCTGTCGGAAAGCGAACAGTTCACGGAACAGTTCCTCGAGGCCGGGCGCCAGGCCGCCGTCATTGTCCATCCGGCCGCACTCCCCATAATCAACGTCTATCCGAACCAGGGCAGCCTGGCTGTGAGCTGGTGCCCGGGGGCGCCGTTGAAGGAAAGCCCGGGGACCCTGTCCGCCCTCGCCGTCAGCCGCGTCGGCGAAGTGGTCATGGACTGCCTGGCCGTCCTCCACGCCACCGGCCGCGCCCACGGCAATCTGAACCCGGGGAACATCTTCACGGACAACTCGGGCGGCGTTTGGCTCGACGACTTTTTCCAGCCGCCAATCATGAACGACGGCGCCCGGCTCTACCGGAGCGAGAACAAGTTCATCGCTCCCGAGTATGTGGCGACCGGCGTTCTCGACTGGCGAAGCGACGTCTTCAGCCTCGGCACCATCCTCCGGGGCGCCCTGGCGCCGGCGGAACGGACGCCGGAACTGGAGGCGTTGTTCACGAGGATGAAGTCGCCCTCTCCGGAAGCGCGGGGCGACGCGCCCGGGGACATCTTCAAGACGTTCCAGGACATGCGCCGGGCCCTCGAGGCGAAGGTCGGCGGCGGTGTCACCATGTCCCGCCGGCGCCGCATGTACCGGCGCGGTCCGGCCGAGTTCGACGGCTCGAGGCGGCGGCGATCGGCGACGCCGGAGGAGACGGCGACCATTCTCATGAAAATCCGGGACATCGGCGAAAGCGGCGTTTTTGTCGAGACAAACGCCGCCATCATCGGCATCGGCAGCATTCG
>JAJBTL010000369.1:3776-11391 GCA_020860865.1 Planctomycetota bacterium
AACTCGATTTTACGCTGAAAGGGGTCGACGGCAATGTCCATGCCTTCGGCGTGGTCCGCTGGCGGTCGACGCCGCCACTGCCGAAGGGCGTCGGGGTGCAGTTTATGGAAGTGGATCAGGAAGGTTTGGCGCGGCTGCGGCGCTTTCTTGAAAACCGCTGACAACGCCGCCGTCGTGGGGTGAACGGGCTTGTTTTTCCATTTCGAAAGGATGACCCGCCATGATGAAAATAAGCGTGAACGCCACCTGGGAACACGGCACGCCGGCCACCCGCGTCCGCACCGCCAAGCACGAATTCACCATCGACGAGCCGAACCAGAGGGGCGGCGACGGCCTTGCCGCGAATCCGATGGAGATGCTCCTCGGCGCCGTGGCCGGCTGTTTCATCGGCGTCGGCCGGATGGTGGCGAAGGAACGCGGCATCGTGCTCAATCATATTAAAATGCATGTCGAGGAAGATCTCGATCCGGCCGGGCTGGAAGGGAGCAATCCGTCCGTGCGGCCCGGCGCGCAGGATGTCCGGCTCATTGTCGAGGTCGGCACCGACGCGGCGCGGGACGAAGTCGAGGCCTGGCTGGCGGAGACGGAGAGACGCTGTCCGGTGGCGGATACCATCCGGAGCGCGGTGCCGGTTTCGGTCCGGTTGAAGGGTATCGCCTGAGACGGTACGGTGCGCCAGGGCGGACGCCGTCGGGGCGTCGACGGCTGTTTTCCCGGAAGTCGGGTAAAGAGGCGGAAAGTTACTTGACCTCTTCTGTCTTGGTATTTATAATGCCTCTTCTTGTTGTCGAGCCGCGACCCGTACCGGATTGCGGCTCGGGTTTTTTTGTTTCCCCGGCCCACGGGGCGCTTCATATAGTGTAACCTCTTGTACGTGAAAGCGATGCCGTCATGGCGGAAAAAGCGGAAAATGCCACACCCACCGGCCCGGCCCATTCGGCGCCGAAAACGGAAGAGCGCACCCTCGGCCATGCGATGGCGGAACGGGCGGACAAGCTGAAATATATCGTCCTCGCCGTCATCGTTATCGTCCTCGCCGCCATCGCTATTGTGAATTACATGCGTCGCGCCGCTGTCGAACGCGAAATCGCCGCCCGGAACGACGTGTTCCGCACCGTCATCGACGTTTCGACCAAGCCGGAAGTGGACGCGCCGGCCGTCCTCGCCGAAGCCGCCCGGAAATATTCCGGGACGCCGGCCGGCGCCAGCGCCTCGATGTTCCAGTTCGCCGGCGCCTTCAACAGTGACAATTACCCCGCCGCCGAACAGGCGGCCCGGGATTTCATCCGGACCTATCCGGAGAACGAACTGGTGCCGCGCGCCCGGCTGGCCCTCGGCCAGTCCCTGGTGATGCAGGACAAGCTGACGGAAGCGGCCGGCATCTTCCGCGAACTGGCGGCGATGAACGATCCGGCGACCTTCCCGGAAGCGAAGCTCGCCCTCGCCCAGACCCTCGAAAAAGAGGCGGAAGCGGCGCGGGACGATCCGGAGGAATACCGCCGCCGCCTCGAACTGGCGGAAGCGGAATACAATGATATCGCCGTCCGGTCGCGGATAGCGTCGCCGGCGCAGCGTGGATTCTGGCCGCAGGTGGTGATGCTGTCGGCGGACTTTGCCCTCGTCAAGATTAAGGATACGCTGGCCGGGCACAGCTTTGGCACGCCGACCACCATGCGCGCCACCGCTCCGGCGGCCAGTCAGGCCGTCACCGACGAGGAACGTCAGGCCGTGATGGCGATTACGCCGCCGGCTCCGGGCGAGGCCGGGACGCAGGCCGCCGTTGACGACGCGGCTGGTGATGCCGACGCCGAACCGGCTGAAACTGTCATTATAACGGAAGACCCCGAAGTACCGGCGGCCGCCGAGGCGCCTGTCTCCGAAGCCGCCGCCGCCGCTGAGCCGGCCGAAAGCGCCGAGGCCGGCGACAGCGCCACGGAAGAGCCGGCGGCAAACGCGAACGCGGCTCCGGCCGAGCCGGCTGCCCCGGCGCCGAGTGAAGCCGCTCCCGAAGCGGCTCCCGATGCCGCTGCAAATACTGACGCCAGCGAAGCACCCGCTTCAGGCGATACCGAGAGTGAAGCGCCGACCGCGACCGAACCGGCTGCCGAGGAACCGGCCACCGAGGCGAATGGAGACGAAACCGTCTCCGCCGCCGATGGATCCGTCGTCGAACAGGTGAGTGTTATGGCCCGGTCGGCGGTGGATGTTGTCGCCGCCACCGCGTCCAGCGCCGGAGCGGCGATATCGGATGCGGCTCGGGTCGCGGCGGAGCAGGTGTCCGAGGTGGCGGGGACGGTTCGGGAACGCGCCTCTTCCGCCGCCGCGACCACCTGGGACGCCGCCGGCGACGCTGCCCGTCGGGCCAAGGGCGGCGCCAAGGACGTCGCCGAAAGCGCCTCCGAAAAGGCGAGTGAAGCCGGCGAGTACATTGCGGACGCCGCCGGCCGGGCGGCGGCCTTTGCCGGCAAAACCACCGACCGGGTGGTGGAGTCGGTGCGGTCGGGAGTCGAGTCGTTATCCGGTTCGGACGAACCGGTTGAAGTCGAAATCGAAGAACAGGCCACCGAGGTGGAGTGGGTGAGCCAGTAGGGAATGGCGGGATTTGGACCGCTTCTTGTATGTTTTATACTTTCGTATGTCTTTACTAATGTAACGAACTTACTTTTTCTTGTTCATGAACCATCTGGTATGTTTTAACAAAGAGAGATCAAAATGCCCAACATCAAATCGGCGAAGAAGCGCATGCGTCAGACCATCAAGCGGACCGCCCGCAACCGGGTCCGCAAGGAAAAGCTCAAAAAGGCGGTCAAGTCCTACCGTGGCGCCCTCGCCGTCGGCGACACCCAGGTCATCACGGACGAACTGAAGAAGGTCACCAAGGCCATCGACAAGGCCCAGGTCAAGGGCATTCTTCACAAGAACACCGCCAGCCGGCGGAAGTCGCGCCTCGCCAAGGCCGCCAACCGTCTCGCGGCTGCCAACAAGGCGTAAACCGGTCATGTCCCGGGCGACGACGGCACCAACGCCGCGCCGCCGCCCGGTACCAACCGCTTGCTTTGACGGGAGGCCCCCCGGGGACTCCGCGTACAGGGGGCCGCAGTGGTGCGGCCTTGCCTGTTATATGACTGTTTTGCCACTGAGCGATTCAACTTTATTCGTGCGGTATGACGAAAAATGTGTATCGCGAGGTTGTAGGAAAGATTCTACCCATGGCGCTCCTTGACGAACTCGAGGCGCTGCGAACCAGCGCCCTCCAGGATATTGCGGCGGCGGACTCGGCGGATGCCATCGAAGCCTTCCGCGTCCGCGTCCTCGGCCGCTCCGGCGTGTTGAAGGATATGATGGCGCGGATTAAGGAAGTGCCCGCCACGGACAAGAAGGCGGTGGGACAACGCCTGAACGCGGTCAAGACCGAAATCGAAACCGCCTGGCAGGACCGGAAGGACGCCGCCGGGCAGGCCGCGCCGCAGTCCGGACCCCGGCCCGATCCGACCCTCCCCGGCCAGACCCAGCCCCTCGGCACCATACATCCGGTGACGCAGGCGATGGAAAACTTCGCCGGCATCTTCGAGAAGCTTGGGTTCACCGTCCGCCACGGGCCGGAAATCGAAGACATTTTCCACAACTTTGACGCCCTCAACATGCCGGACGACCACCCGGTCCGCGATCAGGCCGACACCTTCGTCCTCGAAGACAACGCCATCCTCCGGAGCCAGACCTCGACCGTCCAGGCCAGGGTCATGGAAGAGCATGTCAAACAATTCGGCGGCGGCGCCGATATGCCGCCCATCCGCATCGTCTCGCCCGGGCGCGTCTATCGTCCCGATTCCGTCGACGCCACCCACCACTACGGGTTTTCCCAAATAGAAGGCCTGGCCGTCGACCGGGACATCACCATGGCTGATCTCAAGGGCTTCCTCGCCCTGTTCGCCCGGGAGACATTCGGCGCCGACACGGTGACTCGGTTCAGGCCGTCGTTTTTCCCGTTCACTGAACCGTCAGCCGAACTCGACATCTCGTGTATTTTCTGCCGGGGCAAGGGCTGCCGCGTCTGCAAGCAGTCCGGCTGGGTCGAACTCGGCGGCTGCGGCATGGTCCACCCGAACGTCTTCGACGCCCTCGGCATCGATTCGGAACTGTTTACCGGCTTCGCCTTCGGGTTCGGCATTGAACGCGTCGCCATGTTCATGCTCGGCATCGACGATATCCGCCGCTTTACCGAAAACGATGTCCGGTTCCTCCGGCAGTTTTAAGGCGGACGCTTTTTACGGAATGACAGCGTAGCCGGGTTTGACGACGTGGACGGCGACGGAACCTCTTCACCATTCGCGGCAAAAACCGTCCCGCCGCGACGCGGACATTTTTGTCAACGCACCATGCAGCCGGGCGGGCAGTCACCCACCGTACCGGATTCGACAAGGAACACCAGAATGATTCTTTCCTATAACTGGCTCAAGGAACTCACCGGCGCCACCCTGGCCCCGGACGCCCTGGCGGAAGCCCTGACCCGGGTCGGCCTGAACGTCGAGGACGTGACGCCGGTCGGCGCCGATTATGCCCTGAACGCGGACATCACGACGAACCGGCCGGACTGGCTCTGTCACCTCGGCGTCGCTTACGAAGCCGCCGCCACCCTCGGCCTCGCCGTGACGCCGCCCGCCGTGTCCATAACGGAATCCGGACCGGATGTCAACACACTGTCGAGCGTCACCGTCATGCCGGGCGCCGACGAGATTTGTCCCCGCTATACGCTCCGGGTCATTCAGGGCGTCAAGGTCGGGCCGTCGCCGGCCTGGCTTCGGGACCGTCTGACCGCCATCGGGCAGCGGTCCATCAATAACATTGTTGACATAACGAACCTGGTCTGTTTTGAAATGAACCAGCCGCTCCACGCCTTCGACATGGACAAGCTGGCGGAAAAGCGCATCGTCCTCCGCCTCGCGGAAAAAGGCGAGGAGTTCGACGCCATCACCGGCGAACACGCCAACCTCGAACCGGACATGCTCGTCATCGCCGACGCCGAGAAGGCCGTCGCCCTCGCCGGCGTCAAGGGCGGGCAGAACACGGAAGTGTCGGAGACAACGCAGAACGTCCTTCTCGAATCCGCCTGGTTCCAGCCGCGCGGCGTCCGCCGCGCCGCCCGGCGGCCGCGGCTGAGTTCGGAATCGTCGTACCGCTACGAACGCGGCATCGACCCGGGCATGACGGGACGCGCTTCGGCCCGGGCCGTCAGCCTCATTCTCGAACTGGCCGGCGGCACCCTGGCGACCGGTGTCATCGACACCAACCCCGGCCTCGGCCAGCCCCGGACCGTGTCCATGCGCTATGCCCGGATGGACAAGCTCCTCGGCATGCACGTCGACCCGGACGATGTGTCGCGCGTCCTCGCCGGCCTCGGTCTTGAGGAAACGGCCAGGGACGACGAGGCCATCACCGTCCGGGTGCCGAGCTTCCGCCAGGACCTCCGGCGGGAAGCCGACATTATCGAGGAAGTCATCCGCCTTGTCGGCTACGACAAAATTCCCGAGAAAATCACCATGCCGTTGGCCCTCGCCCACGAGACGGCGGAGACGGCGGCGATGCGGACCATCCGCCGGACCCTCGTCGGCCTCGGCTACCATGAATGCATCACCGACGCCTTTATTCCGGAAGCGTGGGGCCGGACGTTCGCGCCGGATAAGGCGGCCTATACGATTCAGAATCCGATCAATGCCGAGCGGCCCATTCTCCGCACCGCCGTCGTCCCGTCGCTCCTCGAAGTGCGCCGGACCAACCGGCTTCGCCAGGATGTGCGGCTGTTTGAAATCGGCCGGGCCTATTACAAGGGGGACGGCGCGCCGGTCGAGGCCAACCGCCTCGCCATCCTGGACGACCGGGGACCGCAGTATGTCCGGGGGGCAGTCGAGGCGGTGGCGCGGGCGCTCCTCCTTGCCGGCGAGATGACGGTGGAACCGGTCGCCGATGCGCCCGGCTTTCTGGAGGGCAGTGGCGCCGTCGTCCGCCTTGGCCATGATGCGGTCGCCGTCTTCGGGGAATGCGCCAAGGCCGTCGCCGACACGTTCGACCTGACCGGCTGTCCGGCCGTGGGCGATGTCGACATCGACCTCCTCGCCCATGCCGAAAGGACCGGCCGCCGCTACCGGCCGCTTCCCCGTTTCCCCGGGGTGCGCCGGGATATTTCCCTGTCACTCCCGGAGGTGGTGCTTTGGGGCGAGGTGGAGGCGGTGGCGAAGAAACATGCGAGCCTTCTCGACAGCCTGTCGTTTGAAAGCCTCTACCGTGGGAAGGGTCTGAAGCCCGGGATGAAGGGGATGGCGTTTTCGATGCTTCTCCGGTCGCCGGAGCGGTCCCTCACCGACGCCGAAGCGAATGGCGTGCGGGACGACGTCGTCCAGGCGCTCCTTGCCGCCTTCCCCGGATCGGAACTGCGGTGACGACCGGCACGGCCGTCTCCCTGACCATCCGTCCGGAACGGGAAGACGAGTTCCCGGCAATTTACGATCTTATCCGGGATGCCTTCGCCACGGCCCGGGTGGCGGACGGGGACGAGCAGGACTACATGAACAGCCTCCGGGCATCGGGGAATTACCTGCCGGATTTGGCATTGGTCCTTGAAATCGACGGTCGCCTGGCCGGCCATATCGCCCTGACCCGGGTGGCGCTTCGGACCGACGACGGGCGGGCGGTGCGATCGCTCCTTCTGGCGCCGTTGTCGATTGCTCCCGGCGAACAGTCGAAAGGGTACGGCGACATCCTTACCCGGGAGGCGCTCCGCCGGGCCGGGCTGGCCGGGTGGCAGGCGGTGTTCCTCCTCGGCAGTCCCGACTATTACGGGCGGTTCGGTTTTCGGGCGGCCGGGGAATTTGACATTGTTTTCACCGGGGACTATCCGCCGGAGGTCGTTCTGGCGCTGGAACTGGAAAAGGGCGCGCTCGGGCCGGGGGCGGTGGACATTACCTCGCCGGGAACGGCTGGCTGAGTTCTTGGCCGACCGGAACGCGTTACCGGCATTGTGACTTGAATAGGATTTCACTGATCCACCGCCGCGCCGACCGGCGCTTCGCCATTGCGGTTTGACGTTTCAAAGGAATTACCATGCCTCCCATTGTCTTCACCATGCAGAATGTTTCCAAAACCTACGGCGGCAAGCCGGTTCTTGAAGATATCAGCCTATCCTTCTACCTCGGCGCGAAAATCGGTATCGTCGGCGAAAACGGCGCCGGCAAATCGACCCTTCTCCGCATCATGGCCGGCGAGGACAAGGACTTCACCGGCGACGCCCAACTCATGAAGGGAATGCGCGTCGTCCATGTGCCGCAGGAGCCCCGGCTGAACCCGGACAAGACGGTCCGGGGCAACCTCGAGGAATCGGTCAAACCGATTCACGACCTTCTGGCGCGGTACGAAGAAGTTTCCGCCAAGATGGCCGAGGATATATCGCCCGACGAAATGGACAAGGCGATGGACGAAATGACCCGCCTCCAGGAGGAAATCGACGCCAAGGACGCCTGGGAAATCGACCGCGCCCTCGACATCGCCTCGGATGCATTGGTCCTTCCCCGGGATGACGCCGATGTTTCCACACTCTCCGGCGGCGAGCGCAGGCGCGTAGCAC
>JAJBTL010000426.1:0-3047 GCA_020860865.1 Planctomycetota bacterium
ATTGCATAAGTTAATCTAAAATAACAACCTGTAAACGCACAGTGGAATCAGGTAATAATAATATTTTGAAAAACCCTTGCATCAGGCGCATTTTTCGTGTATGGTAAAATAAGGAAGTACTTCGCGAATTATCCTCGCATCCCAACACGTTCGAAAGGAGACCGCATGGCAGTCAGCTACAAGGATTTAGGCCTCGTCAACACCGTTGACATGTTCCAGAAGGCCGTCAAGGGTGGGTATGCCATTCCCGCCTACAATTTCAACAACATGGAGCAGATTCAGGCTATCATCATGGCCTGCACGGAAACTGCCAGCCCGGTCATTCTCCAGGTATCCTCGGGCGCCAGGAAGTACGCGAACCAGACCCTTCTTCGCTACATGGCCCAGGGCGCGGTCGAATACGCCAAGGAACTCGGCGGCGGCAAGAACATCCCGATCGCCCTCCACCTCGACCACGGCGACACCTACGAACTGTGCGTGTCCTGCATCGAGACCGGCTTCAGTTCCGTCATGATCGACGGCTCCCACCACGACTACGAAACGAATGTCGAACTGACGAAGAAAGTGGTGGAATACGCCCACAAGTACAACGTCACCGTCGAAGGCGAACTCGGCGTTCTGGCCGGCGTCGAAGACGAGGTTTCGGCCGAGCACCACACCTACACGGAGCCAGACCAGGTCGAGGACTTCGTCAAGAAGACCGGCGTTGACTCCCTCGCCATCTCCATCGGCACCTCCCACGGCGCCTTCAAGTTCAAGCCGGGCCAGAAGGCGGAAATCCGCCTCGACATCCTGGCGGAAATCGAAAAGCGCATCCCCGGCTTCCCGATTGTCCTCCACGGTTCGTCCTCGGTCCCGCAGGACCTCGTCAAGAAGATCAACCACTTCGGCGGCAAGCTCGATGACGCCGTCGGCATCTCGGAAGACCAGCTCCGCCAGGCCGCCAAGTCGGCTGTCTGCAAAATCAACATCGACTCGGACGGCCGCCTCGCCATGACCGCCGCCATCCGGGAAGTGTTCGCCACCAAACCGGCCGAGTTCGACCCGCGTAAATATCTCGGCCCGGCCCGGGACGCCCTCAAGGACCTCTACAAGCACAAGAACGACACGGTCCTCGGCTCTTCCGGCCACGCCTTCGACTGAGTCCCGTTGTTCGGGGCTTGCCCCGGAAGCATTGCTGAATGTAAAAACCCGGCGTGGTCTTCTCCGCGCCGGGTTTTTTGCGGACTATCTGCGACGCGACGTCGCATATGGCCGCGAAAACCGCTGCGAAAAACGGCGATTTTACGCGGGAAACCGGATGTTTTCAACCCGCCCCGGAATGGCCGCGAATTAGGCTTGACTCCTGGTTTAACGCGATTTATACTCGCATAGATTTCGATAATTTTTTGCCGCTGTATCAGGCGTGCAGGGACACTATGCCACGCCGGGCCGCCTCGTGGGGGCGGGACCGGTCTGTGCACACGGTTTATCAGACGGGCGTTTCGCCCACCTTTTTGGAGACAGGAGAGAACCATGAGAAAATGGCTTGGCTTCGCCGCCGTGGTCGCGTTGACGACCGTGGGCGGCAGCGCCGGGGCCGCCGAGGCAGGGTCCTCGGGACCGGGTACTTTGCTCCCCACCGTGCTGTTCTATGTCGCGTTCGCGATGAGTCTCGTCGGGCTGTACTTCGCCGCCAAGTTCTACAGGGAAATCATGGCGGCCCCGGAAGGCACCGACCGGATGAAGGAAATCGCCCAGTACGTCCGTGAAGGCGCCTATGCCTATCTCTATGCCCAGTACAAAACGGTGAGTATCGTCTTCATTGTTCTGTTCCTGGTATTCCTCGGCCTCGCCTATGCCGGCATCCAGAACCCGTTCGTCCCGGTCGCCTTCCTGACGGGCGGCTTCTTCTCCGGCCTCTGCGGCTTCCTCGGCATGAAGACGGCAACGAACGCCTCGGCCCGGACCGCCCAGGGCGCCTCCGAGAGCCTGAACCGCGGCCTCACCGTCGCCTTCCGCGCCGGCGCCGTCATGGGCCTTATCGTCGTCTCCTTCGGCCTTCTCGATATCTGCATCTGGTATTGGATTCTCGACAACCTCGTCTATACCGCCGACCACATGGTGAGCGGCTGGAACCTCGGCGGCCTGTGGATGGTCCACCCGGACACCAACCCGGAACAGAAATTCGTCGAAATCACCACCACCATGCTCACCTTCGGCATGGGCGCCTCGACCCAGGCCCTGTTCGCCCGCGTCGGCGGCGGCATCTACACGAAGGCGGCCGACGTCGGCGCCGACCTCGTCGGCAAGGTCGAAGCCGGCATCCCGGAAGACGACCCGCGTAATCCCGCCACCATCGCGGACAACGTCGGCGACAATGTCGGCGACGTCGCCGGCATGGGCGCGGACCTCTACGAATCCTACTGCGGCTCCATCCTCGCCACCGCCGCCCTCGGCGCCGCCATCCCGGCCCTGAACCCGGCCATGTCGGCCGGCGAAGGCATCCGCCTCGTCATCGCCCCGATGGTTGTCGCCGGTATCGGCACCCTCCTCTCCATCATCGGCATCTACATGGTGAAGACGGAAGAAAAAGCCGACATGTCGACCCTTCTGAAGGCGCTCGGCAAGGCGGTCAATGTCTCGTCCGCCCTCATCATCGCCGTCGTCTTCCTCCTCGCCGTCGTCGGCATGATTAACTGGGGCGTGTTCCTCGCCGTCGTCACCGGCCTCCTCGTCGGCATCAAGATCGGGAAGTCCACCGAATACTACACCTCGGACGAATACGAACCGACCAGGTCCATCGCCGAACAGTGCAAGACCGGCCCGGCCACCTGCATCATCGCCGGCCTCGGCGTCGGCATGCTGTCCTCGGCCACCCCGGTCATCGTCACCGTTCTCGGCATCATCCTGTCCTACGGCTTCGCGGGCGGCTTCGCCACCGGCGTCGACTCGACCATCGCCATGGCCTACGGCCTCTACGGCATCGGCTTCGCCGCTGTCGGCATGCTCGCCACCCTTGGCGTCACCCTCGCCACCGACGCCTACGGCCCCATCGCCGACAACGC
>JAJBTL010000426.1:3057-6442 GCA_020860865.1 Planctomycetota bacterium
CATCGGTTACGCCGCCCTGACCGCCAGGGCCCTCCTCGCCGCGTTTATTGAAGAAATCCGCATCTGGATCAATAAACTCGCCGTCGCCGGCGACGGCACCTATGAAATCGGCAACACGATTTTCTTCTCCGACCGTTCCCTTTCCGCCCACGGCATCGACGCCGCCCAGGCGGTCGCGAACGGCTGGACAGACATCACCTCGGCCGGCATCGCCACCATCGCCAACGCCTACGACATCACCATCATGAACCCGAAGGTCCTTGGCGGCCTCTTCCTCGGCGCCATGATGGTCCTCATCATCTGCGCCCTGACGATGCAGGCCGTCGGCCGCGCCGCCGGCAAGATGGTCGACGAAGTCCGCCGCCAGTTACCGGAAATCGCCGGCATCATGGACGGCAGCGGCAAGCCGGATTACGCCCGCTGCGTCGCCATCTCGACAAAGGGCGCCCAGCGGGAAATGCTTCTCCCGTCCCTCGCCGCCATTGTCGTGCCGGTGGTGGTCGGCATCATCCTCGGCGTCCCGGGCGTCATGGGCCTCCTCGCCGGCGGCCTGACGGCCGGCTTCGCCGTCGCCTGTCTCCTCAATAACGCCGGCGGCGCCTGGGATAATGCGAAGAAGCACATCGAAAAGCAGCCGAAGACCTACGCGGCTGACGACTTCAACCACGAGCGTCCGCTCACCGGCAAGGGTTCGGAACAGCACAAGGCCGGCGTTGTCGGCGACACTGTCGGCGACCCCTGCAAGGACACGTCCGGCCCGAGCCTGAACATCCTTATCAAGCTTATGTCGATGGTCTGCGTGGTGTTCTCGGGTGTTATCGTCAAGTACGGCGACCGGATCATCCCGGCTCTCCAGAAGATGTTCTCGACCCTCACGGAATAACCGGTCCACGCTGGACTCGCGGTGCGAATACGAAGCCCGGCCGAACTGGTCGGGCTTCTTTCTTGTCCTTCGTTCCGGGTGCGAATCGAAATTCGTTTATGGCCGAAGAGGCATAATTTCATTGAACCATCGACACATATATGAATCATGAAAGGTGCGGACTCTGTTCCGCACAGAAACCCGAAAAGGAGTCACGTATGAGTAGCGTCCACGATCTCGCCCTCTCCCTCGCCATAGCCGCCGACGAAGCGGCGCCGTTCGTCGCCACCGCCGAAGGCGGCCGCCGCAACGCCGCCCTCCTCGCCATCGCCACCCGGCTCGTCAAGGCGACGGACGACATCCTTTCCGCCAACCAGATAGACCTCGACGCGGCGAAGGAATCCGGCATGCCGAAGGCCATGCAGGACCGGCTCACCCTGACGAAAAAGTCCATCGCCGCCATGGCGGACGGGGTCAAGCAGGTCGCCGCCCTTCCGGACCCGGTCGGGCAGATAATCGACGGCGGCGTCCGCCCGAACGGGCTTCGCATCCGCCGCATGCGGACGCCCCTCGGCGCCATCCTCATCATCTTTGAATCGCGGCCGAATGTCACCGTCGACGCGGCCAGCCTCTGCCTGAAGTCGGGGAACGCCTGCGTTCTCCGGGGCGGCAAGGAAGCCATCACCACGAATCTCCGCCTCGGCGCCGTCATATCGGAAGCGCTCGAGTCGGCCGAATTGCCGCCGGCCGCCGTCCAGGTGGTGGACACGGCCGACCGGGACCTTCTCCAGGCCTTGCTCGGCATGGACAAGCACCTCGACCTCGTTGTCCCGCGTGGCGGCAAGGGCCTTATCCGCACCGTTATGGAACACAGCCGGATACCGGTCATGAAACACCTGGACGGCGTCTGCCATACCTATGTCGACGCCTCGGCCGATCCGGACATGGCCCAGGCCGTTGTCCTGAACGCCAAGGTGAACCGCCCGTCCACCTGTAACGCCACGGAGACCCTCCTCGTCCACCAGGACATCGCCCCGACCTTCCTCCCGGACTGCCTCGCCGCGCTCCAGAACGCCGGCGTCGAAATCCGTGGCGACGACGGCACCCGGGACATCGGCGCCCGGGTCAACCTCGAGGTAACGCCGGCGTCGGACGAGGACTGGCAGACCGAGTACAACGACATGATCCTGTCCGTGAAGGTGGTCACCGATCTCCGGGAGGCGATAACCCACATCAACGCCCACGGGTCGAAACACACCGACGCCATCCTCACCCGGGACATTGGCGCGGCGGAACGGTTCAAGCTGGAGGTGGACAGTTCGTCCGTGATGGTGAATGCCTCGACCCGTTTCGCCGACGGCTTTGAATACGGCCTCGGCGCCGAAATAGGCATTTCCACGGACAAGCTCCACGCCCGGGGACCGGTCGGCCTCGAAGGGTTGACAACGTACAAGTGGCTGGTGGAAGGGGACGGGCAGGTCAGAGCGTAGGTTCAGCGTGCGGTATCGAGAATCACATTGGCAGATTGAAAAACCTCTCCCACCATGTGCGGGAGAGGTTTTTTGTAGATGTGTGGACTCTCGTATTAGTCGACCGCCGCGTGGCGAAGCTTAAAACATCCGGGGCAACTCGTGCCGGTCGTAAGTGATGTTCCCGTCTGCGTCGACGACGACAAATGTCGGATAGCCTTTAATCTGGTAGGTCCGGGCCACTCGGCTCTGCTGGTCTACCAGCACCGGGAAATTGGGTTGGTACTGGTTGATGAAGGCATTTGCCTGGGTGGCGCTCTCGCCGACCTGGATGCCGTAGACGCGCCAGCCCTGGTTCCTGGCCCGATTGGTAATTTGCTTGAACTCGGGCATGGCCTGCTTGCAGTAGCCGCACCACGAGGTATAGAAAAACAGGATGGCCGGCGTCTTCACGGTTACCGGCTGACCGTCCGGCATGGGCAGGCGGAACAGGTTGACGCCGTCCGCCGCCTGGACCGACCGGGGCGCGGTGGCCCGGCTCGGGTTGGCCGGCTCAGGTTCATAGGTTGATGTACGACTTGATGAAGAGCCGCCCCACCAGCCGCAGCCCGCCGCCAGCAACATTCCAGCCAGGATAGTCGTATACAACACCTTTTTCACGGATTGATCTCCTCGTTCATCTCGTAGTCGGTAACGCGGTTCCCCCGCACCAGGTCCCTCACCGGACCGTCGACCGTTTCTCACGGACAGTCGCATCGGCCCATTGGGTCGAAACGTGTTCCGTCGCGCAGGTTTTAACTGCCTTTGTTTCGGGCGGCCTGAAGCCGGCCGCCGTTGCCGAAAAGAAAAAGCTTCTTGGATATTATACCAAAACCCGGTTTTCCTTTTAGAAAAAAACCGATAATCCACGGTTTTTTCCGATAACATTTGGCGATTTTGATTCAACTATTGAATTGACATATGGCAATCCATACGATTGACGGTGACAGTTTGCACCTTTTTTTTTCGTCCGTCCGGGACCCTGCCGCCGTCATGGCGCGGCGCGGTGCCGGAT
>JAJBTL010000426.1:6452-11364 GCA_020860865.1 Planctomycetota bacterium
TGAGCGGTTCCAAACCAGAACGCGAATTCGCGGAAAACGTATCGGCCTCGTTGTCGAATTATCTGGACGAAATCGACCTCGACGCCACCACGGATAAATCCGGCGCCGCTTCCGGGGACAAGAGTTCCCGGCGAAGCCGCAGCTCCATTACCCCGCCCAGCGCCGACAACATGGCGGAAGCGCTCGAATCGCCTCTCGACAAAACGTTGGACAAGGCCCGGGGCGAATTCCTCGCCACCCTTCTCGACGGCAAAGGCTCCGACGACCCCGCCCTCCGGGACTACGGCGACCGCTACGTCTATGTCGGCGTCCTCGGTGAAGGCGGGCAGGGGAAGGTCCTCCGCTTCCGGGACACCGTCCTCGACCGGGACGTCGCCATCAAGGTTGTCAAGCCGCCCTACACCAAGGACCGGGAAATCCTCCTCGAAAACGAGGCCCGCCTCGGCGGCATGCTCGAACACCCGAACATCCTCCCGACCTACGACCTGTGCCGGGACGAAACCGGGTCGCCGTTCTTCGTCATGAAAAAGGTCGAAGGGGTCAGTCTTGACGAACTCCTAAAAATTGCCCACGCCGACGGCGCTATCCATAATTCCCGCGACCGGGGCGAGTATTCGCGGCGGCGGCTCCTGAACATCTTCCTCCAGGTCTGCCATGCCATGCAGTACGCCCATTCCCGGGGCGTTTGCCACCTCGACCTGAAGCCGCAGAACGTGAAACTTGGGCCGTTCGGCGAGGTCTATGTCCTCGACTGGGGCTTTGCCACCCGCACGACGGACAATCCGAAAATGGTGGCGGGAACGCCACTCTATATCGCTCCGGAACGGTTCCGCCCGGGGAAACCGGATCAGCGTTGCGACATCTATTCCCTCGGCGTCATGCTCTACCGCATCCTCGTCAACCAACTGCCCCGGGATGTCGGCAAGGCATCTTTCAAGGAATTCCGCCGCCGCATCAAGGACTTCCCCATCGTGCCGCCCCGGGAACGCGATCCCTCGCTCCCCCGCGATCTTGAGGCGATCATTATGAAGGCACTCCGGGAAGACCCGGACGACCGGTATCAGAACGTCGGCGAACTGGCGGGCGACCTCGAACGGTTCCTCGACATCCTGCCGGTCTCGGCCTACCGGGAAGGCCTGTGGGGAAGGGCCTCGAAATTCGCCCGCCGCCACCGGGCCACCGTGCTTGCCGGGGCGGTCATGCTTGGCGCTCTCGGCCTGACCGCCGGGGCTTATTTCCGTAACCGGAGCCTCGCCGCCCAGACCGAATGGGCCAACGAGCGCATGCGTATCGAACAGGAACGGCGCCAGCTCGCCATCGACCAGCTCCGCCTGGCCGAGGACGAACGCCGCAAGGCCGAGGCGGAAAAGCGCCGGGCCGAAGAGGCGAGAATCCAGGCCCAGGAGGAACAGGAACGGGCCGCAGCGGCGCAGCGGGAAATTATCCGTCTCCGCGCCGCCGCCCGGGTGCCCCTCGAAAAGGGCCTCGACATCATGGACAAGTCGAAAGCCGCCGTGGACAAGGAACGGTCGCGTGAGCGGAAGTTGCAGCTCCTCCAGCCCGCCATCGCCCTCTTTACCCAGGCGCTTCAGATTCTCGAGGACGGCGCCGCCGACAACCAGGACGCCGCCGGCGCCTACTACGCCCGGGCCCGTGCCTACGAGCACGCCCAGGACTTTGGCAATGCCATGGCCGATTACGAAAGCGCCTACCGCCGCGACCCGTCGTACATCATGGCGCACTACTACCGCGGCCTTCTCGGCTTTAACCTGAACCGGGACGAACAGCGGGCCATGGAGGAATTCGCCGCCATGAACGCCATCGACCCGGGGAACGAATTCTCGGAAATCGGCCAGGCCTACATCGACGCCCACCGGGGCCGCGACGCCGAGGCGCTCGAGCGGGTCGACCGAATCGAGCAGCGCGAGCGGGCGCTTCGGAGCGATGACGACGCGGACGAGGAGTCATGGCGTAATCCCGGCCTGTTCATCGTCTGGCTCATTCGCGGACTGGCGCACGGGAAAAAGGGGAGCGAGTTTTACGACCCGGTCAAGGGCATCGAAGCGTATTCAAATTACCTGTTCTTCGACGCGGACAAGCCGTCGCCGTACACCAACCGGGGCGTTCTCCACCAGTCCCTCTACCTCGAGCTCCGGACCCGGGACCGCGAGGCGGCGGAACGTCATCTCGACGCCGCCATCGCCGATTATACCCGGGCCCTCGAGGTCGAGCCACGCTACAAACTTGCCCTCCAGCACCGGGGCTATGCCCTGTTCCAGTACAAGAAACAGCCTGACGCGGCGCTCCAGGATATCGAGAAGGCGATTGAGATCGATCCGAAATACACCACCGCCATCCTCGACCGCGCCGCCATCCGGGAAAGCCAGGGCCGCTACGACCTCGCCCTCAAGGACTACGAACTGGTCAAGGAAATCGAGCCGGCCAACCGGAACGCCGAGTATCGTCTGGGCATTCTCTACCTGTATACGGACGAACTGGAGAAGTCGGAAGCGGCGTTCGACATCGCTGTCGAAAAGTCTCCGAACCGGTCGACCCGGGGCGTCCGCCTGCACCGCCGGGGCATTATCCGCTTCCTTCGGGGGAACTACGACGGCGCCATCGCCGACTTCGACGAAAGCCTGGCCATCCGGAGCGGCGGGAAGATTTACCCGGCCCTCATGCGTTGGCTGGCCCAGGCCCGGCGCGGCGAGACGCCGAGCGGCGAGGAGTTCGGCAAGTTCATCGATGTCGGACCGGACCAGCCGTGGCTGTCCGTGGTGGCTGGCATCTACCTCGGCGAAAGCCCAATCGATGCCCGGCAGGCCATGCGCATCGCCACCACGGCGGAAGGCCGGTGCGAAACCGGGTTTTACCTTGGCGCTTACAATTGGGTCAAGGGCGACCGGGACGAGGCGTTGTACTTCCTCGACCAGGCGGTGCAGTCCGATGTCAAACTCTATATGGAATATTCCATGGCGAAAATCCTCGCCGCCCGGCTCCGCCAGCAACAGGAAGACGCCAGCATCCTGCCGGACACGGTGGGACTGCCGCCGACCGTGCCGAAGCTGGAAGACCTCATAGAGGATCGGTAAATCCGGTTAAGCCCGGGCCGGGTCGATCTTTCCGTCCGGGTCCGGCATTGCGTCGCCCCGGCTGAATCGGTACAATACAGGACAACTTTTATCGAAAAAACACGCGGCCCCCGGTACCGGGAGGCTACGGCGATTCAGGACGGCCTACGACAATCCTGACCGCCCCAAAGGGAGCGTATCCGTGGAAGCATCAGAAGGCGATTCCGGTTTCAGCCATTTTCGCACCACCGCCTGGTCGGTCGTTCTCGGCGCCCAGAATCAGGACGGCGTCGGCAACGACAGGGAGAAGTGCCTGGCGTTTTTATGCCGCAATTACTGGAAACCGTTGTATTACTATATCCGTCGGCGCGGCCTGTCCCACGAGGACGCCATCGACATGACCCAGGAGTATTTTGCCACATTCCTTGAAAAGGATTTCGTCGCCATCGCCGACCGCGAGCGCGGCCGCTTCCGCACCTTCGTCCTGGTGACGGCCAACCGCTTCCTCTCGAAACAGTTGGCAAAAAAGGCGCGAAAAGAGGCGGCCCTGTCCCTCAACTTCATCACCTCGGACAGCGAAGGGCGGGAAATCTACCTGCCGGAACTGGCCACCGGCGAAACGGCCGAGGACGATTTCAACCGGCGCTGGGCCCTGTCCATCCTCGAAGGCACGCTGGAACGGATGAGCAAGGAATGCACCGAAGGCCGCCGTAAACTCTACTACCAGGCGTTCCGCCGCTATATCGAATCCAGTTCCGACATGCAGCCGCCGTCGTACCGGGAGATAGGCGAGGAGCTCGGCGTGTCGGAAATCGACGTGACGAATTTTCTTCATCGCGGCCGGAACATTTTCCACAAACTGCTCCGGAGCGAAATCCGCGAACTGGTCGCGTCCGAGGCGGAAATCGACGCCGAAATCGAGGCGCTCAAGGAATACCTCCGCCGGTAAGCCGGTTGACGGGGTTGTTTAGACCACAGTGTGAGAATAAGAAAGTTTCGGCCGACAGCCGAAAAGACCAACCTTGAGGGAAGCGGCTCCTGCATTAATGGACCGCAGTGGAACACCACGAGACCGTCCACCTGGACGGCCTTTTTTCGCGGGACAGGCGGAGGCGCATGTAATCCGCCGCCGCCGGTTCACCCGCGTGTTCACGAATTATCACCGTACCGCCCAGAGCGGAGAAAGGATTTTCAATGTCCATACCCACCGGCATCAGCCATGAAGAATCCGTCGTTGTCACCGACGCGAACCTCGCCTCCGCCGTCGGCAGCGGCCTGGTCGACGTCTTCGCCACGCCCATGCTGGTGGCGTTGTGCGAACTGGCCGCGTCCAACTGCGTCAAGCCGCACCTCGAACCGGGCGAGGTCACGGTAGGCACCCGGGTCGATGTCGAACACTCCGCCGCCTCGGTGACCGGCATGCGGGTGACGGCGACGGCGACGGTCACCGCCGTCGATCGCCGGCGCGTCGATTTCAGCCTGGTGGTCGCGGACGAGGCGGGAGAGGTCGGAAAGGGCGTCCATACCCGTTTTGTCGTGGATAAGGAAAAGTTCATGGCCAAGGCACAGGCCAGGAAGGTGTGATAAAAAGGCGGACGCCTCCATTGGACGCGTCCGCTTCTTTTCACGTGTAATGGCTTTAGAGTGTGTGGACACGAGTCATTTGGGCGCTTTTCCGCCCTCTTTGCCCTGTGCTTCGCCCGTCTTTTTTCGACAATATTCATCCATATTGTCCTCAAAAGACGGACTCGCCCAGAACAAAGAGGACGAAAAATCGCTCCAAAGCACTCGTGTCCACACACTCTAGGTTCTGTCTGAATTATCCGACGGTGCAATTTTCC
>JAJBTL010000354.1 GCA_020860865.1 Planctomycetota bacterium
ATCCTCATCCGTCCACCCCATCCCCATCAACAACGGGTCTAATTCCGGCGCGACTTTACGGAGTTCATCGCTACGCATTCTGAGTCTCCTTTTTCCTGAGAGTGAGTGTGTGGCGTATAACGTCAGAAAAACCTGTTTGCACGCAGTCAACCGACGGATCACCCCCTCGGCATTGAAATCCGACCGGCGACGGTCTCGCAAACAGGAGTATGAGGAAAGAGTACGGGTGGCGTTTCGTGTGTGGGCAGCGGTGTTTCGTTCGTGTGAACAGCCGAGTAATTACGACATCCATTTCTCATAAGTCATCAGGCGTCTTATATATTTACTTTACACGCGAAATCGCCATTGTCAAGTTTTAATTCAATTTTTTGAGATGGTGAAAACTCGTTGGCGTCAGACCTTGATCTCTGAAAAGGTGAGTGATTTGAGAGATGGGATTATATTAACGGGAATATATATCCCTTAGGCCTTGTTGAAATGTCGGACTTTATTATATTCGTCATTGTCTAACAATTTCATGATAAGGAAGTCTATCCATTTTTGGGTATAGACATAACTATTATGCGCTTCATCGTATTGACAAAACTCTGTTTTACATCCGTCCGCTTGAAAGCCGGTTTTACGTACCTTGTAAAATTTCCATGCATTGGAATGCATGAATGTAGGATCGAAGGGTTTCTTTATTGCTTTAGAAACCTCAGCGCAGACATAAGTAGGTTTGTATTTGCCTTGGTTAGCAACCTGAATAGTTTTCTCTTTTATAACCGCGAAACCTTTTTCAATCATATCATATTGTTCGGGATTATTTGGGTCAAACTTTATAAACTCAAAAGCTAAATCCGAAGATGACCGATGGTTGCCCACCTTAGGCACCAGAAATACCTTAAAACTGTAGTCATTACTATTAGTAGAAGTTTGTGATAAGCCGTCTCGGTATGTATCGATAAAATTACGTATTTCCTCAAAATGTTTGGCTTGTAAGTGTTTCATAGCATCATGTTGCCATGGGTGTCGGCTTGTAATGACCTGTAAAGGAATTGATAGCGTGGTATCTAGCGAATAGTATGGAGTAAAGTGAGAAACTAGTAACTCCTCAAAATTTAAAAGCAATGCCTGACATTCTCCATAGATACTTAAATCAATGGCTGGCGCGTAACGGTGCTCAATCTTATTGCGTAAAGTAATGAAAAAGCGTAAATTATCGGTTACGGGAGGGGAGAGTGATTGATACTGATTAATGCAGGTTTTAAGTTCCCAAGCTTTTGGCTCATCATCCTTAAGAATTGGTTTTCCTTTATCATCGTAATAGAAGTAATCAATTCCACACTTTTCAAATATGGCGTGCATTAGCGATGTCCACGCGATTATCATCATTACGGTGAAGCCGTGAGACCTAAAAGATGTCATAGGACGGTTGTAAATATCAATAGCTAAAATCGCGCATTCTCGAGCCTTATTTACCAGACATTCCGTAAACTCACTTAATAATGGCTTGTATGGGTCTGCACTTACTCGGTATTTTTGGGACATTAACCTGAGATATTCCTCTTCCGAATACCTAAACTCTATAGCATCTACCTTATAGAAACCATTCAGTTTTTTTAAGAAGGTGTGCCATCGCTTATTGATATAAGTGGTTATTGTTCCTTCACTCCATCCAGTGGATATTGCTAACTCAGAACGAGTGAATGACGAATCACTGCTTAGATGTTTTTTGAAAAAAACATAGGATAGTTTAAGTCGCGCTATTTTTGTGCTCATGGTGGCTAAATTCCTTGTAACGAAGAATCATGCTAAATTAGGAACATAAAATACCGACCTGCAATGCTTATTACAAGCAAACCCCGCTCCAGACTGAAACGGGGTATTGAAAACTGGCACCCGCAGAGGGGCTCGAACCCCCGACCTACAGATTAGAAATCTGTTGCTCTATCCAACTGAGCTATGCGGGCAATAATAGGTGAATCCTAATTTGACGAGCGGGATTGGCCTTTGCTGATTTCTTCTACTTCGACCTCGAAGACCTCCACCTCATCGTCGCTTTCGGCATCGTCTTGTTCTACGGCTGAAACATGTAAGGATACTGAATGCTTCTCTTGAGAAGGCGAAACGGCACCCGTAACTTCCGCCACCGTTCGATCGGCTATCTCTTCCGCCACTCCACCAGCCGCACCCGGCCGGGTGGCGCTCAATTCCTTGATAGACGTTACCACATCCTCGGGACGCGGGTAGCGGAGGCGGCTCTCGAGGAGGCGGTCCGTCACCTCGATGTCGCTGTCGAACGAGGACAGGTCCAGCCGTTCCTCGACATTGCGGCGGCCGCGTTCGGTGCCGAAACGCTTTCCGGAATAATAGCAAAACAACGAGAAAAATAAAAGGTACAACCCGCACGGACGGCCGTCGACGGCGGTGGCGGTTAGGAGGACCAGGAGCGGAGCAACAACCACGCAAAGGATGACGAGGATGAGGAACACCTTCGCCGCCCGGGTCGCGGCGCCGCGTCGGCGGGAAGTGAGCGCGGCCGTCACCCACGGCATCCCGACAAGCAGCAGAAACGACAAGGCCGCCGCCGACCACAGGACCACGTCTTCGTTCAACCACGCCAGCGGCATCCTCATCCTCCCCCGGTAGCGCCGGGCGTCCAGTATAGACCGTTACTTCACCGCGATATTCACCATCCGGCCAGGCACCACGACAATCCGGGCAACCGTCTTCCCCTCAATGTGACGCTGAACCTTTTCGTCCGCCAGGGCGGCTTTCTCCAAGGCGTCCTTGTCCAGGTCCGGAGACACGGTGAGGCGGGCGCGGACCTTGCCGTTGACCTGCACCGGAATCTCGATAACGTCCTCTTTCGCCGCCTCGGCGTCGTATTCCGGCCAACCGGCGGCGAAGATGCTATCCTGATTCCCCATCTTCGACCAGCATTCATCGGCGAAGTGCGGGATAATCGGCGACAGGGACACGATGATGACTTCCAGCGTCTCCCGGAGAACCACCGGATGCGCATCCTCCCGGCTTGAACGGAGCTGGTTCAGGAGTTCGTTTGTCCTGGCGATGGCGGTGTTGAACTGGTAGCCGCCTTCGATGGAATCGGTGATCTTCTTGACGCACTGGTGCGTCTTCCGGCGAAGGGCGCGGTTCGCTTCGTCCAGGTCGGCCGGGAGCGGCGTTCCTTTCGGCGCAATCTTCGGCAGGCTTTCCATAACAAGTCGCCACAGACGGTTAATCGTCCGCCAGGCGCCGTTGATGCCGTCCTCGGTCCAGATCTGCATCCGGTCCGGCGGCGAATCGGACAGCATGTACAGGCGGACGGTGTCGGCGCCGAAGCGGTCCATAATCGCGTCCGGGTCGACAATGTTCAGTTTGGACTTGGAAATTTTCGTCATTTCAAAATGCACCTGATCGCCGCCGCACTTCCGGCAGATCAGTTTGTACCCTTCCGCGTGGAGCGCTTCCTCGTCCAGGGACTGGTTCTCGATACGCTTGAACAAGGCAACAGCGGTTTCGTCATCCACTTCGCCGCCGTCCAGTTTCACGACGTCCACCTCGTCGACCGGTATCCACTTGCACGTCTCGCAGCGGTACGCGACCTTGCAGACCATGCCCTGGCAGAACAGGTTGGTGAACGGTTCGTCAAAATCGACCAGCCCGAGGTCATGGAGGACCATCGTGAAGAACCGGGCATACATGAGGTGCATGGTGGCGTGCTCGATGCCGCCGATATACTGGTGCACCGGCAGCCACTTCCGGACCTTGTCCATGTCCCAGCACTTCTCGTCGTTGTGCGGGTCGGCAAAACGCATCTGGTACCAGGACGAATCAACGAATGTGTCCATGGTGTCTGTCTCGCGCCGGGCCGGCTTGCCGCATTTTGGACAGGTGGTGTTGACGAACGACTTCGACCGAAGGAGCGGATTCCCCTGGCCGTGGCTGAAATCGATGTCGGTCGGGAGGAGGACGGGGAGGTCCTTCTCCGGCACCGGCACGATGCCGCAGTCGTCGCAGTAAATCATCGGAATCGGCGCGCCCCAATAGCGCTGGCGTGACAACAGCCAATCGCGGAGGCGGTAGTTGGTCTGCTTCTTGCCTTTCCCCTGCGCATCGAGCCATTCGACAATTTTCGGAATCGCCTTGAAGTTGTCCGGCTCGCCGGTGAACGGCCCCGAATTGACAATTTCCCCGGCCTCGACATAGGCACAGTCCCACGACTCCGGCCCGCTGCCGTCCGAAGGCTTGATGACCTGGATAATCGGGAGATCGTACTTTTTGGCGAATTCCCAATCGCGCTGGTCATGGGCCGGAACCGACATGACAGCGCCGGTGCCGTAGGTCATGAGGGCGAAATTCGCCACCCACAACGGGGCCTCGGACCCGTTGACCGGGTTGACAACGTGGAAGCCGGTGAAGATGCCTTCCTTTTCCTGAAGCGCCAGTTCCTTGGCGCTGGTGCCGGTCGAACGCATTTTCGTAATTGCTTCGCGGACCGCCGCCTCCTGGGGAGTTCCGGTTATCAACTTGTCGACAAGCGGATGCTCGGGCGCAATTGACATGAAGGTCACGCCCCACAGCGTGTCCGGCCGGGTGGTGAAGACGGGAATCGGATCGCCCGTTTCCTTTATCGTAAAGACAACCTCGGCGCCGACCGACTTCCCTATCCACTCCTCCTGCATGGCGAGGACGGCGTCCGGCCAGTGGCCCCGGAGGGTGTCGTGGCCTTTGAGGAGCCGTTCGGCATAGCTCGACAGGCGGTAGAACCACTGGTTCATGTCCTTCTGGATGACCTGGGAACCGCAGCGCTCGCACTCGCCTTCCTTGACCTGCTCATTGGCGAGAACGGTCTGGCACGACTCGCACCAGTTCACCGGCGCGGTCTTCTTGACCACCATGTCCTTCTCGTAGAACTTGAGGAAGAACCACTGCGTCCACTTGTAGTAGTCGACGTGGGAGGTGGCGAATTCCCGCGACCAGTCGTAGCCCCAGCCGGCGCGTTCCATTTGTTCCCGCATGCGGGCGATGTTTTTCTCGGTGAATTCGTGGGGCTCGACGCCGGTGCGGATGGCGGCGTTTTCCGCCGGCAGGCCGAACGAGTCCCAGCCCATGGGCGACAGGACATTGAAGCCACGGAGGATTTTGTACCTGACCATGACGTCGCCGATGGTGTAATTGAGGACGTGCCCCATGTGGAGGACGCCGGACGGGTACGGGTACATGTTAAGGACGTAAAACGGCGGCAAGTCATCGCGGCGGTTGTGGAAAATGCCGGCCGTTTCCCAGCGTCTTTGCCATATTTGCGCAATTCTCGTGAAATCGTATTCTTGGGCCGTCATGTCCCGTGTTCTCCGTCAAATAATCAGGCGCGCCGCAGCCGACGCGCTTCTGTAATAAATCTTTTAAAAAATACCTGGCGGCGATGTACGAAAAACAACGCCGATAGCCATTCAATCCTACCTGAAACGACACACCAATGCAAGCGGGGACATCGTCCCGACGCTGCAAATCACTTCTGCTCCTAAAGCACACTGCGGAAACCCGTGAAGTAAAAAAACCACCCACCGAACTGAATCGGTGGGCGGCGTAGTATGGCTCTTTTAGTACTCTTGGCAATGCACCCGGAACTACTAGTTGATGGGACGGTACTGCTGGGTGTAGGCATTGCTCTGGAGACGCCAGACCATGGTCGCCGGCTGCTTAAGGACGCGGCGGGTGATGGTGTCCTGCTTCTCCGGAATGGCCTGGCTGGTGTAGCTCGGGGCCTTCGTTTCAACCAGAACCGGGATCTGCTGGGTGGTGGCCGGGACGGTCTGCCAGTCGACGCGGGCCGGGCTGACAACGGTCTGGGCGGTGTAGGTCGCCTGCTTGGCGGGGACCTTCACTTCGCGGACCTGGGCCGGACGGACGACCTTGCGGACCATGACGGACTGCTTGCGGGCCGGGACCGGGGTGCGGCGCTCTTGGGCGTCGGAGACCAGTTCCTTGGTGATGACGTCGCGGTACTTGGCCGGGGTTTCGCAGACGGTCCAGCAGAGGTTGTTGTTGCCGTCGTCACAGGCAACGCGCTGGAAGGCCTTGCGGGCCGGTTCGACGACAACGCGCTTCGGAACGTCGCGGAACTGCGCCGGGATGATGGTGATCTGGTCATAGGCCGGGCAGATTTCGACTTCCATCGGGACGTCGTTGAACTGCGGCGGGACGATTTCCAGAACGGTGTACTCTTCCTGGCAGGTGTACGAAACCTGACGCGGTTGGAGCTGCGCCGGGACGACACGGCCAACGCGGTGCGCCGGAACGGCGGGCAGCGTTTCGGTCTTGGTCGAGTATTCACCCGGGACCGGGACCTGGAAGGTGGCGGCGGAACGTACGGTGACGGTCTCGGTGACGGTCTCGTACACGGCCGGCTTCTGGATCAAGCACCAGGACATGCCGGTCGGGGCGGGCGGCATGGGCTCGCCTTCGCGGAACGGAACTTCGTCACCAGGGGCGCCAGCGAACGACGCGCCGGTCATGGCGACTGCCATAATAGCGGATAAAAACAGGCCTTTACGCATGTGCTCTCCTCCTTCAAAAAACATAGCTGAAGAAAACTAACTTACAGACTCAGACATAAATTCAGGGATTTCTCCCATCCCCCAAATCAAACAATTCAACGTGTATCGTACGAACTCCGCACATCCGGCAGCGAAAAACGCAACATAATCCGGCGCGAAGGGCGGTCGTCACGGCGCGACAATAGCCAGTAGGGCCACCTCCGCCGTGTTATCGGTCCACCCGCCTACAGAGTTCCAAATCCTATTTCACGATCTTTCAGGGTTATTGTCAAGAAGAAAAATGCCAAAATCGCCGAACCGATATCGATGCAACCCTTAACCAGCGGTTAATTTGGCAATTTCCTGCAATAAAACCGGCCAGGCCCGCCAGCGGCCGATAAGGCTTTTACCTCAACGTCATCCGCAAGTTAGAAGCAGGTCAGCCCACCTCCCGATTACATCCCGGCGCATCCTCGTCTTGCCGCACTATCAGCGCGGTCCGTAGACGACCATACAATTCTATCGGATCATTTTGCCATTTTCTTTTTCCAATTACAGGGTTGTTTCGAAAAAATACTGTGCCTATCATCTGTTCGCCCAGGGCGGTGAACGTGTGTTTACGTCGTAATCGGCGTTTTTTCTGGCGATTTTCCCAATTTTTTCTGTATACTACCGCCCGAGGGAAAGACACCCATAACCATTACGGAGGAAATACATATTATGAGAAAAAACCTATTCCCCAACATCGACTGGGTCGGCGCCATCGACTGGAACGTCCGCGACTTCCATTCCTACAACACCGATCGCGGCGCGACCTATAACGCCTACCTTATCCGGGACAACGAAAGCGCCCTCATAGACTGCGTCAAAGGGCCGTTTTTCGACCGTTATATCAAGCAGGTTTCGGAACTGGCCGATCCGGCCTCCATAAAATACCTCGTCGTCAACCACGGCGAGCTCGACCATACGTCCGGCATCCCGATGGCGGTCAAGGCCTTCCCGAACGCCGTCCTCGTCACCAACAAGAAATGCCAGAACACCCTCCAGAAATACTTCAACACCGAAGGCTGGAAGTGGCACATCATCAAGACCGGGGACAGCCTCTCACTCGGCGCCCGGACCCTCCAGTTCATCGAAACGCCCATGGTGCACTGGCCCGACTCCATGTTCACCTACGTCCCGGAGGACGAACTCCTCTTCTCCATGGACGCCTTCGGCCAGCACGTCGCCAGCGCCGCCCGGTTCGACGACGAAATCGACCTCGATATCGTCATGGCGGAGGCCAAGACCTACTACGCCAACATCGTCGTTCCGCACGGCAAGTTCGTCGCCAAGACCCTCGACGCGGCGGCCGGCCTCTCCATCAAGATGATCGCCCCGTCCCACGGCGTTATCTGGCGGAACCACCTCGACGCCATCCTCGCCGCCTACAAAGGCTGGTGCGGCAACCGGGTCAGGGCCAAGGTCGGCGTGTTTTACGACTCAATGTGGGAAAGCACCGGCCGCATAGCCGAAGCCATCACCCAGGGCGCCGACGTCGACGGCGTCGCCACCATCATGCTCCACGTCCGCCATTCCAACCTGACCCGCATCGCCACCGAGTTCCTCGACACCGCCGCCTTCGCCTTCGGTTCGTCGACCCTGAACAACCTCCTCATGCCGGCGGCGTCCGCCGCCCTCGTTTACATGCGCGGCATGAACCTCCAGAACAAAACCGGTTTCGCCTTCGGCAGTTACGGCTGGGGCGCCAAGGGCGGCGCCGACCAGGTCGAGGCCTATATGAAGGAAGCGGGCTGGACCATCAACCGCCCGGTCCTTAAATGTTCCTACCTGCCGGACGCCGCCGTCCTCAAGGAAGCGGAAGAGGCCGGTCGCGAACTGGCCCGCATCGCACTGGAGGCGGCCGCCAAGGCCTGAGCGCGTTGGTGAAATCCGGCGGTCGTGGGTATTCGCGCCTCCGACGGTCCACATCCACAGGCGGAAAGGGGAATGGCATGGTTGAACTGAGTCCGCACCTTCGCGAGGGCCTTCTTCGCTACCAGAAGGACGAACTGACCGGCGCCATCATCTACCGCCGGATGGCGGCGCGGGAAAAGGACCAGTCCAACCGGGCCATTCTCGAAAACATGGCCCGGGACGAACTGGCCCACGAGGCGGTGTTCCGGAAATACAGCGGTATCGAAGCACAGACCGACCGCTGGAAAATTCTCTGGTACACCGTCCTCGGCTATGTCCTTGGCTATACCTTCGTCATCCAACTGATGGAACGGGACGAGGCCTTTACCGCCCGCGAATACGAATCCATGCTTCTTGAGATTCCCGAGATTAGGAAGATCAAGGAGGACGAGGAGCGCCACGAGGCCAAGCTCCGGTCGATGCTGGACGAGGAACGGCTCCGCTATGTCGGCGCCATGGTCCTCGGCCTCAACGACGCATTGGTGGAACTGACCGGCACCATCGCCGGCCTCACCCTGGCCCTGGCCGACAACCGCCTCGTCGCCCTCGCCGGCATTGTCACCGGCGTGTCGGCGACGTTGTCCATGGCCGCGTCCAATTACCTGGCCGAACGGGCCGACGGCAACCAGGACGCCCTCAAGGCCAGCGTCTACACCGGCGTCGCGTACCTCATCACGGTTGTCCTCCTGGTGCTGCCGTATTTGCTGTTCCCGTCCGACATGTACCTGTCGGCGCTGTTCACCATGCTGGTGGTGGTGGTCCTGGTCATTCTGGCGTTCAACTATTACATCTCGGTGGCCCGGGCCGAGCCGCTCTGGCCCAGATTCAGGGAGATGGCGGCGATCAGTCTCGGCGTTGCCGTTATTTCCTTTGTCATCGGGTTGATTGCGAAAGCGGTGCTTGGCGTGGAATTGTAACCATGCGAACAGGCTTGCCCGGCGGATCGGTGAACACGGTATAAAAAAGGGTGCAGGACGTTTTTCACGACGACCGCGTCACTCATGCGGTACACTGCAAACTCTGTGGTAAAACTTTCTGTCATCCTTTTTGATAAAGCGTTTCTGCAATGTGGATTCTCTATCCCCTGATGTTCTTCACCGGCTTTGTCGATTCCATCGCCGGCGGCGGCGGTCTGATTTCCATCTCGTCCCTTCTCGCCGTCGGCGTTCCGCCCCACGTCGCCCTCGGCACCAACAAGTTCGCCGCCTTTTGGGGCACCGGCCTGTCCGCCGCCTATTTCGCCAAATCAGGCCATGTCCGCTGGGACGCCGCCATCACCTCGTTCCTCGGCGCTGTCGCCGGATCGACGACCGGCGCCAAACTCGCCCTTATGGTCAACGAGCGGACCCTGTCCTGGTGCATGTTCATCATCATCCCGCTCGTCGCGATCTTCCTCATTTTCAAGCCCGACATGGGTTCGAAGGAAAAGGACCTGTCTCTCGGGAAAACCCTCGTCTATTCGGGCATAGTCGGTTTTATCGTCGGCGTTTACGACGACTTCATCGGTCCCGGCACCGGCACCTTCCTCATTATGGCCTTTACCTTCGTCCTCGGCTTCAACATCCTGACGTCGTGCGGCAACGCGAAGATCGTCAACTTCGCCTCCAACTGTTCCGCCGCCATCACCTTTATGGCCTCCGGCGAAGTGGATTACAGTATCGGCGTGCCGTGCGCATTTTTTGTCATCGCCGGCAACTTCGTCGGCACGCGGCTGACGATCAGGAACGGCGTCAAAATTGTCAGGCCGATGATGATTCTCGTCATCGCCTTGTTACTCGCCAAAGTCTTGTGGGATTTGATCCGGTCGTAACGCCTATCCGTGGAAAACGATCTCCGTTATACTCGCGCCTGTCTCGAGGCATGCCCGATCACCAACGAGGAAGACTGGAGAACGAGATGAAACCAACCGTCATCAACCGCAACCTGTACGGCGTGTTCCCGTCATTTGCCGTGATTTCCGGCATCGAGCTCGAGGTCTTCACTTTCCTCAAAGGCGCTTCTCTGTCCGCCGCCGCACTGGCTGCGCGGATGGCGGTGCGGGAGGACAAACTCACGCCGCTCCTTTACCTCCTGGTGGTTGCCGGGGTACTGAACGTCGAGGATGGCGTTTTTTCAAACACGGACGAGGCTGAACAGTTTCTGGTCAAGGGCAGTCCGGACTATATGGGGGACTCCAGCGGGTTTTACAAGTCCATCTGGGAAATGAGCCTGAAAACGGCGGAAAGTATCAGAACCGGCTCGCCCCAGGCAAAACTGGACTTCCACAATCTGCCCGACGAACAGTTAGATGAGTACTTCCGCCGGCAATTCCCCCACAGCCTCGGCGGCGGCCAGGAACTGGCGGAAAAGCTGGACTTTTCCCGGTATTCATCGCTTCTCGACGCCGGCGGCGGCACTGGCGGCGTGTCCATTGCCATCTGCCGCACATTCCCGAATATTTCCGCAACCGTGGCCGATTTGCCGAACGTGGTGAAAATGGCGGAACAGTTCATCGCGGAAAGCGGGTTGTCCGGACGGGTTGGCGTTTCACCGGTTGATCTCCGGCGTGAAACGCCGACGGGCAGGTACGACGTTGCCGTCCTCCGCGCCGTTCTCCAGACCCTTTCCCGGGCGGACGCCCACGCCACGCTGAACCATGTCGGCCAGGCCATGGCGCCCGGAGCCGACTTGTACATCATCGGCACTGTTATGGAAAATTCCCATGTCGGCCCGCCGATCTCCCTGGCCTACAGCATGGTGTTTCTCAATTCTTACGATGACGGGCAGGCGTACACGGAAGAGGAATATCACAACATGCTTGACGCTGCCGGCTTCATCGGCATCGGCTTCGACTACGAAAGGTTGGGCGGGATGTGCCTGGTC
>JAJBTL010000157.1:0-4326 GCA_020860865.1 Planctomycetota bacterium
GACGCTCCGCGTCTGCATAAGGACTTTCGGTTCGATCTTTTCCCGGGCCAGCAGTTCGTCAGAAAGCACCCGGGTGCGCTGGTACGGAAAGAGACGGATGAACGAGTCGCCACTGACGAAATTGATATCCACCCACGGGCGAAAACAGCCCTCCCGGTAGATTGCGTGTTCGGAAACCGGATGGTTATGGGCGGTGACGAGGAGGATTTCGTCCCGCATGAGCGGCACTTGGAAAAACTCGTTCCCGGGCAGTACGCTCGTCGTCACGGCGAGATCGGCCTGGCCGGACCGGAGCAGTTCCGCCGTGTCGTTCGACTCGATCATCATGAGGTTGACCGCCGGATGGGCGAGGCGGAACTGGCGGATGGCGAACGGGTGAATGTAACTCCCCTCGAACGGCGGACAGGTGACGCGAAGAAAGCGGTCCGCCTCCTTCGGCGCGACATTTTCCAATTCGCCGGCGATGCTTTCAATTTGCCTGGCGTAGGCGATATAGCGCTCTCCCGCATAGGTCGGGACGTAGCCGTTGTTCCCGCGCTCGAACAGCTCGACGCCGATACTGTCGGACAGGTTCCGGAGGTAGTTCGTCAGTGAAGGCTGGGAAATGCCGAGCTTTTTCGCGGCGGACGAAATGCTGCCGTTTTCCGCCACAGCCATGACGTAGTGCAGTGATTTAAAGTCCATCGCCATCCCCTTCCCCGTCGCGACTGTGTACTTCGGCGCGCGCCGCCGTCCTGCCGTTGTTCTTTCAATCGTAACAAGCCAATTGACGCCGCGCAAGCGGCCAACAGCGAATCCATAGTTTTTTGTCATACATGAATAGGTTTATCTCATTGGCGATCCAGGTGCGCGGCGGGTATACTCCAATTGTCGAGAGAAAAAAACGCGAATCCGAACGGTTATACGCTGAAAATATTCGGTATATGTAACAGGCGGGCGGCAATTTTAAGCCATAGCTTTTGGTCATACCTGTTATAGATTTTTGTCATTGGTATAAGTTGAAGGCGCCGACTATACTAACGCTATACCCATTGTAATGCCGACTCACATAAAAAACTGTCACCCACGACTTTAATTTATCGGCATCATCTCACTCGAAACAAGCCCAATTACCCGTTGCACTCCGGTCGCGTTGTCACGACGCGATGGGGCGCGTACTTATTGACTTTTCGGCAACAGCCAACATTCAGTCGTCCTGATGGACGAATTCCACACAGAAGGAGTATTCGAGATGGCAGACGTGAAAAAATACCAGAACTTCATCGATGGCAAATGGACCGCCCCCACCACCAACGAGTATTACAAAAACATCAATCCGGCCAACCGCGACGACGTCATCGGCGAATATCCCCTCTCGGCCAAGCAGGACGTGGACACCGCCATCGACAGCTGCCAGCGCGCCTTCAAGGTCTGGAGCAAGATGCTCGTCGGCGAACGGGAAAAAATCATCAACAAGTTCATCGAACTCCTGGACGCAAATAAGCAGAAAATCGGCGAAATGCTCACCCGCGAACAAGGCAAGACTTTGAAGGAAGCCCTTGGCGAACCGACCCGTGGCGTGGTTGAATGCCGCTACTTCATGGGCGAAGGCACCCGCCTCGAAGGCATCACCATGCCGTCGGACCGGCCGGGCGTCATGTCCGTCGCCCAGCGCGTGCCCCTCGGCGTCGTCGCCGCCATCGCGCCGTGGAACTTCCCGTTCCTCACCCCCCTTCGGAAAATCATGCCCGCCCTCGTCTGCGGCAATACCGTCATCTTCAAGCCGGCATTTGAAACGCCCCACTGCGGCGTCATGATTATGGAACTGTTCGAACAGGCCGGTCTCCCCGCCGGCGTCGTCAATATGGTCATCGGGAAGGGCTCCGTGATGGGCGACGCCATCTCGTCGAACCCGCTCGTTCGCGGCATCACCTTCACCGGTTCAACCGCCGTCGGCCAGCGCATCAACGAAACAGCCGCCAAGAACTTCACCAAGGTCCAGCTGGAAATGGGCGGCAAAAACCCGTCCGTCGTCGCCAACTATTCGAAGCTCGCCTCCGCCGCCAAGCAACTGGCCGGCGCCGCCTACGCCCTCGCCGGACAGCGCTGCACCTCGATTAGCCGCGTCATCGTCCTGGAAGAACAGGCCGACGAGTTCGAAAAATACCTCGCTGAAGAAACCACCAAGTTCGTCATGGGCGACGGAATGGACCCGAAAGTGACCATCGGTCCGGTCATGAACCAGAAGGCCTGCGAAGACATCATGGGCTATATCCAGTCCGCCAAGGACGAAGGCGCCACCATCGCCGTCGGCGGCAAGCAACTCACCGGCGGCATCTACGACAAGGGCTGCTGGATTGAGCCGACCCTCATCACCGGCGTCACGCCGAAGATGAAGGTGGCGATTGACGAAATCTTCGGGCCCGTCCTCGTCGTCCTCCGGGCCAAGACCTTTGAAGAAGCCGTCGCCATGGCGAACGACACCAAGTACGGCCTGGCCTCGTCCATCTTCACCGACGACCTCGACAAGATTTACTACTTCGTCCAGGAAATCGAATCCGGCATGGTCCACATCAACCACGGCACCGTCACCGACGGCCCCATGCCCTTCGGCGGCGTCAAGCAGTCCGGCATCGGCCAGTTCTCCAAGGGCAAGACGAACAAGAATTTCTTCACCCAGTACAAGGTCGTTTACACGAAGTACGTCTAAGCGTGCATCCGGGCAGATGGCGGAGCGGCGCAAACCTGTCTCCGTTCCGCTCCGCCGCCCATCTTTACATTTCTCCAATTGCCGGTCACTTTAAACATTCTAAAAAAGGCACGCCATGATTCACGTGAGAACGAAAATTCAGCGTCCCGCTCCGAAACTTGTCGAAGCGTTCAAGAAACACGCCAGCGCCACCATCCACGAAGCCTCCGGCCGTAAGGGCTATATCGATTACCGGATCAAGCCCATCGCCAAGGGGCTCCGGATCTGCGGTCCCGCCTTTACCTGCCAGTGCGCGCCCGGCGACAATATGATGCTTCATAAAGCGCTCGAACGGGCCCAGCCCGGCGACGTCATCGTCGCCACCACTGCCGGCGCCGAAGCCTACGGCTATTTCGGCGACCTCATGGCGACGAGCGCCCTGGCCCGCAAGGTCGGCGGCCTCGCCATCGAAGGCTGCATCCGGGACAGCGCCGAAATCATCGAAGCCGGCTTCCCCATTTTCTCCACCGGCCTCTGCATTCGCGGCACCGGCAAGGGCACCCTCGGCCTTATCAACTACCCGATTTTCTTCGGCGGCTGCCACATTGAACCGGGCGACCTCATCGTCGGCGACGACGACGGCATGGTCGCGGTCAAGCTGGCGGAAATTGAAGATGTTCTCCAGAAAACCGAAGACCGGGTCAGCAAGGAAGACGGCAAGGCCAAGACCCTCGCCAGCGGCGTCTCCAGCGTCGAGTTCAACAAGTTCGGTCCGATGTTCGAAAAAGCCGGTTTGGTCGAAGAAGAATAGGGAGTCATCATGAAAATTGACACCACGACCCTCCGCGAAGCCGCCGTCATCGTCCTGAAAGCCTGCGGCGAATCGGATGAAGGCGCCGCCACCGTGGCCGACTCCATGGTCATGGCCGACTCCCGGGGCATCACCACCCACGGCACCTATCTCCTCAGCCCCATCCGGAAACGGGTCGACGCCAATCAACTGCCGCTCCCGACCAAGGCGACTCTCCGGGAAGACAAGAGCGGCACCGCCATCGTCGACGGCGGCGACGGCCTCGGCGCCATCGCCGGCAAGCTGGCGGTCGAAACGGCTGTCAAAAAGGCGAAGGCGAACGGCGTTGCCTCGGTTCTAATCCGTAATACAAATAATGTCGGTTCCCTCGCTTGTTACACCGAAGCCGCCGCCCGGGAAGGCATGATAGCCCTCATGAGCTGCAACGCCGCGCCGGCGATGTCACCATAGGGCGGGTCGGAACCGTTCCTCGGCACCAACCCGATAGCCATGGCCATCTACACCGGCACCGACACCCTGTTTTCCGCCGACATGGCGTCGAGCGTTGTGGCCCGGGGAAAAATCAGGAAAGCGGCCCGGAACGGCGAAAGTATACCGGACAACTGGGCCATGGACGCGGACGGCAACTTCACCACCGATCCGAACGCCGCCCTCACCGGCTGCCTCCTGCCAATGGGTGGCCCGAAGGGTTCGGCCATCGCCCTGTTCGTCGATATTTTCTCCGGCCTCCTGTCCGGCTCTCGCTACGCAACCGATTTGAAAAGCTTCCACGCCCCGGAAGGTTCCACCGGCGTCGGCGCCGCCCTGACCGTGGTCTGCCTGGGGACCTTCATGCCGCTGGGCGCGT